>JALOQW010000328.1 GCA_025459275.1 Pirellula sp. | reverse complement strand
CGCAGCCGATGGCCTGGATCATGCTCATGACTTCTTCGTTGGCCAAGACTTTGTCTTCACGGCTCTTGTAAGCGTTGATGATCTTACCGCGGAGAGGCAGGATGGCCTGGGTATCGCGGAATCGTCCTCCTTCGGCACTTCCACCGGCCGAGTCACCTTCGACAAGGTAGAGTTCGCACTCTTCCATCTTGTTGCTGATGCAATCCCTGAGCTTGCCAGGCAATCCCCCGCCACCGAGTGCATCCTTTCGCTTTCTCAGGGCGTCCTTGGCTTTCTTGGCTGCTTCGCGGGCTTCGGCGGCCAAGAGTCCTTTGCGAACCAGGAGCTTGGCGTTCTTGGGGTTCTCTTCGAGGTATTTTGCCAGTCCATCGCCGACAGCCGAATTGACAACGCTTTCAACGTCGCTGTTCCCCAGCTTGGTTTTGGTTTGCCCTTCGAACTGCGGATGCGGCACGCGGACGGAGATCACGCAGGTCAAGCCTTCCCTGAAGTCATCCCCTGTGGGAGTCAGATCCTTGAAGAGGTTTTCTTTTTTGCCGTAGTTGTTAAGGGTACGAGTCAAGGCGGATCGGAAACCGGAAACGTGCGCCCCGCCTTCCAGGGTATGGATGTTGTTCGCATAAGACTGAAGGGTCTCCGTGTATTCCTCGGAGTACTGGAGGGCGATCGTGTAGCCGATGTCGTCCTTCTTGCCGTCGATCACGATCACATCTTTGTGGACGACATCACTGGCTCGATTCAAGAATTCGACGAACTCTTCGATGCCACGTTCGTAGCAGAATTCGTCGCCTGTATTGTTCCGCTCATCTCGGACCTTGATGCGAACACCGCTATTGAGGAATGCCAATTCTTGAAGTCGCTTGGCAAGCGTGTCGTAAACAAACTTGGTATTCGGGAAAATTTGGCCATCGGGCTTGAAGGTGGTTTTAGTGCCCCGTTTGGTGGTGACTCCCGCTTCGCGAACCGGTCCGGTCGCGACCCCACGTTCGTACGATTGGGTGGATACCTTGCCGTCTCGATGGACTTCCACCTCGCACCATTGCGAAAGAAAATTGACGACCGTTACGCCGACGCCGTGCAAACCGCCGGAAGTCTGGTAGGCCTTCTTTTCAAATTTGCCACCGAACTTGAGAACGGTCATGACCCCTTCGAGGGTGCTGATCTCCCGCCCCATCTTCTCGGAGAGGTCCGCGTGGCGTTCGGCGGGGATGCCTCGTCCATCGTCTTCGACGGTGATTGAGCCGTCGGAATTGATCGAGACGGAGACCATTTTGGCAAAGCCTGCCATGGCTTCATCGATCGAATTGTCGACGACTTCATACACCAAGTGGTGCAGCCCCTTGAGAGTCGTGTCGCCGATGTACATGCCCGGCCTGGCCCGCACATGCTCCAAATCATTCAGGTATTTCAGGTCCTCGGCGTTGTAATCTGACCGATCCAATCCGAGATCCTGGGATGCGGAATCGGAGTTGCCACTGTCGCTGGAAGATGTCATTGCGTTTGCAGTTTGTGTTGACCTGAATTCTTGCGTCGATTACCGATTTTTCCTCGGGAAACACGCTGAAGAAATGGAAGCTCGCTCAGCACGAGTTCCTCGCATTTCCCAGGCCGAAAGTATACCGAAAATCGTTCCCGTGGGACCCCCAAACACCGAGTTTTGGCGTTGAAGCTTGCAGTTGACCAATCGCACTTCGCGCTTATCATATCTTGAGTCGCGCGGTTTGATGCAACGTGAGTCAGGTGTTCATTCCTTCCAAACATCCAACTCAAATCAACCGCCTCATGAAACATTGAGCACGCCCTGCGACCCATTTGGTTTTCTTATGTAAAACATGTGTAAACCTGATGCGTTCTGAGTTGCCTGGATCCGCCCGCCGGCCTTCCGTGAACTGTATGACTTTGTGATCCCCTGCAATTATCTCACCGTCCTCATTCCATTGATTAGGATCGAAACCAATGATGGACTTTGATCGCGTCGTAACGTTAGATGACTTGGTAGAAAGTGTTCCAGAAGCACTGGTACGTGAAGCGGAACAGAAACGCTTGGCGTCTGAAGAAATCATCGATGACTCACATCACCAACACGAAAAGGAAACTCGTACTGTGGCTAGAGACCAAAGCAAAGCGCAACGCATTCGGGAATACTTGGAAAGCAATCCTGAGGCTCGCAACAAGGATGTTGTCGAAGCCTTGAAGCAATACAAAGTGACAGCGGCAGACGTTGCCAACGTTAAGAGTCTGTCCAAGCGAACTTCTGCGAAACGGACGAGCGCTGCCCCACGGGAAACGAAGAGCAGAGTGGAGCGATCCGAGTCGACCGGCCTGGCCCCAGTCGGAGCCAGCGTTTCTCTTCCAGAGCTCGAGGCAGGAGTTGCGTTTATCAAAGCTTCCGGCTCAATCACACGTGCGAAGCACGTGCTGATCATTATTGAGCAAATCCGCGATAACGTGAAATAGCGCGCCTCTAGACGTCCGCTGCGAACTTGGCGGCCGTCAAGGTGTTCTCCAGCAGCATGGCAATCGTCAATGGCCCAATGCCCCCAGGGACGGGGGTGATGGCACCCGCGATTGCGGAGACGGCTTCGAAGTCTACGTCGCCAACAATCGCATCTCCTTCGCGGTTGATCCCGACATCAATGACAACCGCTCCGGGCTTGACCATGTCTGCGGTGATGGCACGAGGTCGACCGATGGCCACGATCAAGATATCTGCCCGACGAGTTACGGATCCGAGGTCTTTTGTTTGACTATGGCAACACGTCACAGTGGCATTCGCGTTGCTCGCTCCGCAAGGCCCCAGCTTTTGCAGGCACATGCTAACCAGCGGTTTGCCAACAATATCACTTCGACCCACGACCACCACTTCAGCGCCCGTTAGGGCGATGCCGCTGCGATGCAGCAACTGAAGGACCCCGTGCGGCGTACACGGCAGATAACGCGGCCGAAGTCTCTCATCGATTTGCCGGGGAAGGGGAAGCTGCACCAGGATGCCATGGATCATCGGATCAGCATTGAGCCGATCGAGGAGCTCCAGGAGCTCTGCCGTCGACGTGGTTCCGGGCATGCGAAAAAGTCGGCTCTCCATTCCCGCTTTGGCACACGCTAATTCCTTGTTGCGAACGTAGACCTGGCTCCCCGCATCATCCCCGACGAGAATGGCTGCCAAACAGGGAGCGATACCTGTTGATTGGCGAAATGCTTGCACACGCTCAGCAATCTCACTGCGGATTTGGAGTGCTAATTGCTTTCCATCCAGAATCTTTGCGCTCATAAACGAAACTACTTTCACCCTGTTGCTTGCAACATGTTGACTCGAGAACCCGCATATCCACCGATTTGCGACCCTGTTATATATATAGCGTGACGAGCACATGGCGTAGGGATGCCCTGTGCCACTGTAGATTCCGAGAGAAATTGCCAATGTCATCCGAGCCGAACAACGATTCCGAACCGAAGCTGAGCGCCGTTGAGCTGATCAAAGATTCCAGCCGTTACTTGCGCGGCTCCATTCTCGAAGAGCTCCGATCCGATTCGGACCACTTCAGCAAAGACGACTTGCAGCTGCTCAAATTCCATGGCAGCTATCAGCAGGATGACCGGGAGGCTCGTGGGGGAGCCACCGCTTCGGGCAAAAGTGAGAAGCAGTACAGCTTCATGGTGCGCAGTCGCATCCCGGCTGGCATCATGACCGCCGAGCAACTGCTGGCCCATTTGGATATCTGCGATTCGATCGGCAACTCGACCCTCAAAGTCACGACGCGACAAGGTTTGCAGTTGCACGGGATCCTCAAGTCCAATCTGCGCGAATGCATGCAGCGGATCGATCGCGTTCTGATGACCACGCTGGCGGCATGCGGCGACGTCAATCGAAACACGATGGCCTGCCCTGCACCCTATCACGACAAAGTGCGACCGGCGGTTCAGAAGCTTGCGTTCGCGATCTCAGATCATCTTTCTCCTCGAACAAAGGCCTATTACGAGTTGTGGCTCAAGGATCCCGACACCGGCGAGGAGACATTGGAGGGTGGGAGCGATGAAGAGTTCGAGCCCATCTATGGCAAGACCTACCTGCCTCGCAAATTCAAAACAGCTATTGCGATCTCCTACGACAATTGCACGGATGTTTACACCAACTGCCTAGGCTTCATCGCGGTGGTTCGCGACGGAGAGGTTATCGGTTACAACGTTGTCGTCGGTGGTGGATTGGGTATTACTCCCAGTGCCAAGAAGACCTTCCCACGGCTTGCTTCCCGCATGGCGTTCGTCACACCCGAACAAGCAGTCGGTGTTGCCGAAGCGGTGGTGAAGGTTCAGCGTGATTTTGGATATCGCGACGACCGCAAACGGGCAAGACTCAAATACCTCGTTCACGACAAAGGGGTCGAATGGTTCCGCCATCAGGTCGAGGAGTACTATGGAACAAAGCTGGCGGATTGCACTCCAGATGATGTGACCGAGCACAACGATCACATGGGCTGGGACGCTCAAGGGGATGGTCGATGGTTCTACGGCTTCAACGTGGAGAACGGCCGATTGTACGACAACCAAGATCGTGCTTGGAAAATGGCCCTTCGCGAGATTTGCGACGAGCTGAATCCTGAGATTCGATTGACAGCCCATCAGAGCATCCTCTTTTGTAACATCGAAGAAAAAGATCGCTCCCGACTCGAAGCGATGATTAAGCGGCGAGGACTCCCGTTGGTCCATGAAATCTCGAATGTACGGCGATGGTCCGTCGCGTGCGTGGCCCTTCCGACGTGCGGACTTGCTATCACGGAAAGTGAGCGAGTGCTTCCCAGCTTGATGGATACGATGGAAGTGGCTCTCGCAAAACTCGGACTCGACAAGGAACTGTTCACCGTTCGGATGACGGGTTGCCCGAATGGATGCGCTCGCCCCTACAACGCGGACATCGGTCTGGTTGGAAAAGCTAAAGGCAAGTACACCGTTTATGTCGGCGGAGCGCGTCTTGGAAACCGACTTGCTTTCATCTACAAGGATATGATTCCCTTCGAGAACATCGTCGAGACTCTCCAGCCACTCTTCGTTGCCTTCAAAGAAGGCCGACAAGGGACGGAATCCTTTGGCGACTTTTGCACCCGTTTAGGTGTTGAAGGTCTCAACGCCTTGGCAACCAAAGAGACACCGTCTCAGGAATCGATCGCATCGGGCTAAAGGCTAGGTACTATGGAAGCCTTTCGACATGCTGGATGGTTTCCCGTATCAAGATACCGATATCAGGTCCGAAAGCTGCAATAAAATCTCTCATGCGATCGCCGTGAGAGTACTCCACGAACGGTTTGAGGCTTCCAATCCGCCGCATGTAGTCCACATATTGTCGACTGCGGCGTTGGGATAGATAGCTGTTCAATGCCCACGCGGCCGTGTAGGCATTCAACGTATCGGTTTTGAATGGCTCGTCGGAACCGATCATCTCCTGAATCAATCGCCGAAACCGCTGTCGATCCCGTTTGAGTTCCACCCAACCTTGACGCTGGGACGAAGGCCAGTGACTGGCGCCATCGCGAGACGCGTAGTCGCAATACGCCGGTGCTTCGAATTGTACTGCGAACCCTTCAGCAACCCAAACGGGCGTTTCGGCTAACCTTTGATGCATGCCCGCATTAAAGGCCAATTGGTGGGTCGCTTCATGACAGATCGTCTGCAGCGTGGAGTGATTGCCTTTGGACTTGGTGTTTTCGTACAAGACAATTCGATTGGTCTTCTGTGAATAGTAGCCAACGCACGTGGGGGGAAGGTCGGCTTGATCGAGCTTCGCATAGTGCTCGAACTCTCTTCGCGTTTCAAACACGACCGCAACCAGAGGAAATTCTGGGGTTCGAAGCGGAATGCTGTTCGTCGTACAAAAGAGACGGATCGAGTCATGGAATCGATGAAATTGGTCACACCAGACACCGATACGATCTGGTTTCGCGATGACCAGGTACGGCAGCGCGCTCCGTACGCGATATTCGCGTCCAAACTCCGATTGCAGTTCCGATGTGAGTGTTCGAAGGTCTTGTGTTTCAAACGGAAGGTTCGTGACTCGATGACTAAGGATGTCCCGATTATCAAGAAAATCGATCGAACCATTCGTTCGCATCAGCAGCATCTTGTCGGAAAAGAGCCCGATCGGAAGGCCCTCCAGTTTTCCTGTCGGCAATCGGACGGCCAGCATCGGGGGGCGCCCTGCGTTGCGAGGCACGGTCGTCTGCACGCGTCCACTATCGGAGGGCTGTGGCGTGGACGAAACTAGGTCCTCTTCCGGTCCAGGACGGGATGGTTCTGGTTTGACCTCAAGTCGTGACGCCAGCGGGGCGGTTCCATGGCTCTCCACGTCCTTGATGACAGCATTCTCATTGGAGACACGAATTCCATGGTCCGCGAGAGCTTCCTGATTGGACGGTGGGCCGCCCAATGGGACGAGCTGGCCACAGCCGGTCATCCCCAGGCCCAATGTGGCTCCAGTCAAGATTTTCAACCATGGATTCGAAACGCGTGCGGTCATCCGAGTTCCTTGCATTAGCGACGTCATCTCAACTCATACGTCACCCACGGCTCGGAAGGACCGAATGCTAGCCATACCTACGGGAAAGAGGATACGTTGGAATCGAATGAAGCAATTGTGCTGGCTGTGCCGATAGAGCACGTACCATTGACCTTTCGTACCATTCCCGGAACGTGTCGCATGAACCAGACCATTCGACTGTGCCTTGTCCTGCACAATCACCAGCCCATCGGGAATTTTCACCATGTGATTGAGCAGGCCTATCGCGATAGCTACTTGCCGTTCCTGGATGTTTTCGAACCCTATGAGCATTTGAAGATCGCGTTGCACACATCGGGACCTCTGATGCTGTGGTTAGCGGAACATCATCCGGAATACCTCGAACGTCTCCATGCGTTGGTCGTGCGTGATCGAATCGAAATTCTTGCGGGTCCGATTTACGAACCGATTCTGACGATGCTTCCAAGTCGTGACCGGATCGGCCAGATTGGCAAGTACCGACGCTGGCTCCAATCGCGATTTGAATGTCCGATCTACGGAATGTGGATGCCCGAGAGAGTCTGGGAAAGCCAACTGACTCGGGATATCGTTCCAGCGGGTATGCAATACACGATTCTAGATGACTGTCACTTTATTGCCGCAGGCTGGAGTGCGTCGCAGCTGACCAATTACTTCCTGACGGAAGATGATGGTCACGTCCTTCGCGTGTTCCCAGGGAGTGAACGACTTCGCTACCTGATCCCTTTCGCAGCTCCGCACGAGACGATCGATTACTGCCGTGATGTCGCATCGCGAACTCCCAACGCGACGCTGGTATTCGGCGACGATGGAGAAAAGTTCGGTACGTGGCCAAACACGCGTGAGCACGTTTACGATCGTGGATGGTTGCGTCAATTCTTCGATCTGCTCACACAAAATCGTGACTGGTTGATCACAACCACTCCGGCGTATGCGATTAACGAAACGAAAGCGGCAGGAAGTATTTTTCTGCCCGACTGCAGCTATCGCGAGATGACGGAATGGGCGCTCCCTGTAGAACGTCAAATCGCTTATCACAGCATCATCGACGAATTGGAAAGCGACTCTCGTTGGCCTCAAATCCAACAAGTCGTTCGCGGTGGATACTGGCGCAACTTCCGAATCAAGTACAGCGAAGCCAACGAAATGTACTGCCGTATGCTGGAAGTCAGCCGTCGATTGGAGTTTGCTCGCCGCAGCCAAGCGGACCGAAGCCTCCTCGCAAAGGCCGAGGATCACCTCTATCGCGGTCAATGCAATTGCCCCTACTGGCACGGTGCCTTCGGCGGGATCTATCTGCCACACTTGCGCAACGCGAACTATCGAGAACTCATCATCGCTGACAATCTCATCGAGCGGGCGAGTGGTCGTTTGGCGGAGTGGGTGGATGTAACCACGGAGGATTACGACAAAGATCTTTTCCCTGAAATCCGGTTGGCGAACGATCAGATGATTGCCTACTTTGCCCCTGCGAAGGGAGGCATGTTGTACGAACTCGACATTCGAGATGTAGAACACAATTTGTTAGCGACCATCCAACGCCGTCCTGAGGAGTACCATGCCAAGGTGCGCAAGGGAGCCCAGGAGCATGGTGACTCAACCGCCAGCATTCACGACCGAGTCGTTTTCAAGCAAGCAGGGCTTGAACAGCGATTGACGTACGACAACTTGCCTCGCAAGACATTGCTCGATCACTTCTTCGATCCGAATGTGACAGCAGAGGATGTACGTGATGGGAGAGCCTTGGAGCGAGGTGATTTCGCTGGTTCTATGTATGATGCAAAGCTGAAACGAGCCTCGGGCAAGATTCAGGCACAATTGCAACGCCAGGGCCGAGTTGGTGGGACATCATTGAC
>JALOQW010000327.1 GCA_025459275.1 Pirellula sp. | reverse complement strand
CCGGAGGGATCGCCCAATCGACTGAAACAACTTGAGATGTATCAAGGGACCGATTTTGCTTACAAACTTGCTAAGAAGTACAACATCAAAACCGCATGGGGTACCGACAATCTCTTCAGCGCCGAAGGTGCGACGCAGCAAGGAGCCCAGCTGGCCAAAATGACCCGTTGGTATACACCCTACGAAGTGCTGAAGATGGCCACCTCGGGGAATGCTGAACTGTTAGCTTTGTCCGGAAAGCGGTCCCCGTATTCGGGTAAACTGGGCGTGATCGAGCCGGAGGCCTTGGCCGATCTCCTTCTCGTCCGAGGAAACCCGTTGGAAGAAATCGAACTGATCGCCGATCCCGATAATGCCTTCGTGGTGATCATGAAGGACGGGAAGATTTTTAAAAACACCGTCAACCCATAGTCCTCTCACCACGCAACTACTATAGAAAGCTGGTTATGAATTCGCATCCGTCCAGTCTCTCCCACCATCCGGCATGGACCGCCCTCTCGGAGCACCACCACAAACTCTGTCATGTCCATCTGCGCGAACTGTTTGCACAAGATGCCAAACGTGGCGAGGAGATGGTGATCGATGCGATCGGTCTCACCCTGGATTACTCCAAAAATCGGATGACCAGCGAAACGGTTGGATTATTGGTGAAGCTCGCGGAAGGCTGCCACTTGCAGGATCGCATCGATGCGATGTTTCGCGGGGATCGAATCAATATCACGGAGAACCGATCGGTGCTGCACGTCGCGCTTCGTGCACCTCGTTCCGCTTCCATCGTCGTAGAGGGTGTGGATGTGGTCCCTCAGGTCCATGAAGTCCTCGACAAGATGACGGCCTTTTGTAACCGGGTACGCCAAGGGGACTGGAAGGGGCATACAGGAAAGCGAATCCGCAACATCGTCAATATCGGTATCGGAGGCTCGGACTTGGGCCCCGTCATGGCGTACGAAGCGCTCAAACACTACAGCGATCGATCTCTGGTGTTCCGTTTTGTTTCGAACATCGACGGAACCGATTTTGTCGAGTCGACATGGGACCTGGACCCATCGGAGACACTGGTCATTGTTTCCTCCAAAACCTTTACCACCCAGGAGACCATGACCAACGCGCTCAGCGCACGTCAATGGTTGTTGCAGGGGCTGGGTGGCGATAGCAGCGCGGTAGCCAAGCATTTCGTTGCAGTGTCAACGAATGCGGAAAAGGTTTCCCAGTTCGGCATCGATACGGCCAACATGTTCGGATTCTGGGATTGGGTCGGAGGTCGCTATTCGATGGATTCGGCCATCGGCCTATCCACGATGTTAGCGATCGGCCCCGATCGCTTCCTAGAAATGCTGTCGGGCTTTCATGAGATGGATAAACACTTTCGCACGACCCCCTTCGATCGAAATCTCCCCGCGATGCTTGGACTGATCTCGGTGTGGAACTGTAATTTTCTCGGTGCTCATACTTTGGCCATCCTCCCCTACGATCAGTATCTCAAACGTTTCCCTGCATACCTCCAGCAACTCACCATGGAGAGCAATGGTAAGCAAGTGACACTCGATGGTCAGCGGGTCAGCTACACGACCGGCCCAATCTATTGGGGGGAGCCAGGTACGAATGGTCAACACTCCTTCTATCAGCTTATTCACCAAGGAACTCGCTTGATTCCTTGCGATTTCATCGCATTTTTAGAATCGCTCAACCCGATAGGAGATCACCACGACAAACTTTTTGCCAACGTTTTGGCTCAGTCCGAAGCCCTAGCTTTTGGAAAGGCAGCCGAGCAAGTCGAAGCGGAAGGGACCCCGCAAGCATTGGTTCCACACCGCGTATTTGAAGGAAACCGCCCCTCCAACACGATTCTTGCCCAAAGCTTAACCCCTGAGATCCTCGGCAAGCTTATCGCCCTTTACGAACATGCTGTGTATACCCAGGGAGTTATCTGGAACATCAACTGCTTCGATCAATGGGGTGTTGAACTTGGTAAGGCTCTGGCGCAACGAATTGTTCCGGAACTAACCGCGACGACCGATGCTCCTCTGCATCACGACAGTTCAACCAATGCGCTCATTCGTCGATATCGCAGTGTCAATCGCTAGCGAGGGGCCGTTCGTAACCAAAGCGTGGGCCAGGCACGCTGCGGTATCAACCGAACAATGCCACTGCATCAAGGGTGTTCCACTACGACTGCGATGCCAGTTCCAAAACTCGCCGAGCCAGGGGTGTCGTCTTTTCGCTTTCGCCATGCAGCAGGTAGGTGCAGCCAGCCAAGTAAAGATCTCGCCACTGGGGTGCAATGACTTGATAATCCTCCAGGCATGCCGAGCTAAACTTATAGTCGTGCGAATCGGTTCCTTTGAGAAACACCAGTTCTCGGGACTTGCGCACCAAGTCTGCAGCGGAACCACCTCCCGAGAGGAACTGTAGTGTCCCTTCGGCTGCTTGTTTGCGATTCTCTCGAATGGATTGGAAGATAGATTCGATTCCTGCCGTCGCTTCTCGTCCGGTAACGGCTTCGCGAAAGGCTTCGATGCGTCGAGCGTCGTGCCAGACCCGCGCACGAGTGCCAGCCGGACGATGCTGCCGGTGGCGCTCACCTATGCCGGCATGCCGCACGCGCGCTGGTGGAAGTTCGAAGACAAGAAAACCAACTTCGGCGAGGTGCGGCCCGACACCACGGACCTGGCGAAGCTGCTGTTCCTCGAGTTTGGCCTCGTCTACTCGAACGACTGGTTCATCGTTCCGTACACCCTTCCTGCCGGCAGCGTCGTGGCGGTCGAGGGGCTTGCAGTCACAAATGTTTTCGGCGAGCGCCTTTGGATTGGCGCCGCGGGCCGCGGCAGCGATGAGGATTGGCAGCGGTGGTCGATGTTCACGGTCAACGTGAAGGGTCGCGACCTTCAAAGCGCAGATACGAGCCTCCTGTTGCTTCCGACGGTACCCAAAGTCCAGGAAAGCGCGCCGCTTGAAGAAGTCCTGATGATCCGCGACGAGATGGCCAACATGGTGTGGGCCATCGAGAAGACGATTCCCTCGCCTGCAGGGATGGGCAAGCGCGGAGCCGACGCAGCGCGCGAGACGCTCGAATTTCACCGGCGGTGGGTGGCGGCGTCTGGCGTAGTGGCATCGGCCATTCCCGATCCGAAGGCGCCGATCCGCTACGACCTGATGAGTACGGTTCCAGAGCACTGGATTCCGTTCATTGCGGCCCATGCGCCGGGCAGTACGCGACAAACCGAGCTGCAGCGCGCGTCAATGCCAAGGCTGATCGAAGGCGACCCGATCACGCCGGTGAAGCCTAGAACGAAGCTCCTTCGGGAGGGACTGGATCAGTCAGTGGTTCAACCGTATTTCGTTGCCGAGGAGGAGGTTCCGCGTGCGGGGATTCGCGTCACGCAGACCTTCCAACGAACCCGATGGACTGACGGCAAACCAGTGCTTTGGATCGGCGTTCGCAAGCAGACGGGCCGAGGAGAAGGATCAAGCGGGCTCTCGTTCGATCGCTTGATCGACACGCCTGTTTCCGGTTGAGTCGGGGAAGGCCACCGCATCTTCGATGCAGCATGCAACGAGACAGAAGCTCTCAACTTAAGCACAGGTGAGGGAGCCTCTTGAAGGTCAGTCGAGCGCTCTGAGCAAGGGTCGGCTTAGACCGCTGTCATGCCAAGCCTTGATCACACGCAGACGAGGTGCGTCCTTCGCGCATCCGACTTGCCCAGCGCGAGTATGTTGCTTTCATTGAAGGTATCGCAGACGGAGGACCCGTGTCGACTGAATCTCACGGAACGATCCTGCAGCGACTCTTCGGCCCGTCGGTGCCGTTTGCTGCGGTTGCTCTTGTTGCTGTGCTGGTAGTGGCGATCCTCGTCATGTTTCCCAATCTCGGTCGTCAGCGCACCAGCCTTGCCGACGACGAACCGCTCGAGGTAAAGACGCTCATTCGCAAGGTGAAAGAGGAGTTGCAAGCGGCCGAGTTCGAACGCGTTAATCAGAAGGAATTGCCGCTGCTGCAGTTGCAGGACTTCGAGATGGAAATCAACTTCGTCGTGCGCAATGCGGGCGGGGTGCGGGCCGAGGTTGTCGGCATCGGCAGCAACATCGATCTTGCGACCGAGAAGGTTCAGAAGCTGAAGCTGCACTGGACTGCAGTGCCCGCCACGCAGAAGAGCGTCGCCCCTGGAGATTTCTCGAAGCAGCCCGACGTTGACATTCCGGCGGAGCCGGTCACCCCTGGGGGGAAAGCACCATGACTCAGAGTCGTCTAGTCAGCGCGGCAGTGACGCTCGTCGCGGGGCTTCTGGTCGGCTTTATCGCTGCGCCTGCGGTTGCTGCTGATTTGCAGTGGAGCCTGCGTCTGCACGGAGACAGGGGAGAGCAGATCGAGGTCGTCGTGGACACAACCGGGAGTCCCGACAACATCGTGATCGATTCAGCGGTCTTCAATGCGGCCTTCTTTGATGCCACGGGAAGGCGGCTTGGGGAATCAGGCTTCTCGCTCACCGACGGCAAACTGCCTGCACTTACCGCTGGGCACGTATATCGACGGCGCTTCTTTCACTCGTTCCCGGAAGCACGGAAGGTCTCGAGTGATCAGCTCATGTTTGTCGAGCGTGCGGCGGGCGGCAAGGCCGACGGCAACCAGTTGAGTGCTTCGATGAGCCCCAACATCCAAAAGAGACCCGATGTGGCTCTGGACGCCCCTCCCCCAACTCAACTGATGATCGCGAAAGCGTTGGTGTTGAATCCGGCAGCCATCAAGGTGCTGGATCCCGCGGTGAAGCGGTGTCGGCTCTACACAGACATCGCGGTTGCGCAAAACGAAGCGAACCTCGGTAACCGCTGCGGCTTCCAAGGGCCGATGTGGAGTTCGAAGTACGGCTACCACTTTGACTGGTGTCTGGGTGCGCCTGCCGCGGATACGCGAAGCGGAACCGCGGCACGGCAAAGGATGCTTGACCAGTGCGGCCCCTGATCGACTGGCAGCGTTCGATTCGATTTGACGTCGAGACGGCAGAGGGCGGCGCTGCGCCAGCGCGCCGCTAGAACTCGATGTCTGCCCAAACGCAGTGGTGGTCTGAGGCCTGCAGCTTCGAGCGCTCTTCCGGCTTGGCTGCCTTGATGTCCTCGTAGGGCTCCCACAGCGTGGAGAAGTACCCGCGCCTGTTCACATCGACCTTCTTGACCTTGCTCTTGAGCCGTTGGGACACGAAGAGGTAGTCGATCTTTTGGGCGGCGCCGGCGGTCTTGTAGGTGCCAGGCCGACCTTGATAGATGGGCAGTGCCATCGCGTCGGTCAGTTCAGGGTGCTGGACCAGCGCATCGAGATTGCCACTTGCCGGGTGATCGTTCAGATCGCCTGCCACCATGATCCACGGCGTGCGCTTGCGCAGGTCGGTCACGATCGCAGCCACTTCCGTCGCCTGCACCCGCCGACGGCTGCCGGTCTTGTCGCT
>JALOQW010000039.1 GCA_025459275.1 Pirellula sp. | reverse complement strand
ACGTCCCCATCCCGCAACGTCCCCATCCCGCAACGTCCCCATCCCGCAACGTCCCCATCCCGCAACGTCCCCTCCTCGCCGTGAATTAGCCTCCCCCATCCCGTAACCGGGCAGCTCGCGCTGCACCGCTACCATTAGGCTACGCGCTGCACCGCTACCATTAGGCTACGACTCGGGCTTCCATGACCGGAAAAAAGCGAGCGACTCCGGATTGGCCAGTGCACCCGCATTACCGAGTTCCTTGCCGCAAATCGCATTTCGGACCGCGATCTCCGAAAGCTTGCCACTGATCGTGCGCGGAAGATCAGGCGCTTCCTGAATGTAGGCCGGTACGTGCCGCGGTGAACAACGCTGCCGCAAGGCGATCCGAAGGGCAGACTCCAGTTCTTCTGTCAGTCCCTTTCCAGGTTGCATCCGAAGAAAGAGGACGATCTTTTCATCGCCATCGGTCTTCAAACACGTGGCAAGCGATTCGGCAATCTCCGGAAAGGATTCCACTTGCTGATAGATTTCGGCGGTTCCGATCCGCACCCCTCCCGGGTTCAAGGTCGCATCCGAGCGGCCATAAATGATGAAGCCGTCGTTGCACGTCTGCTCCGCCCAATCCCCATGGCACCACAGGCCATCAAACTTCTCAAAATACGAGGCGCGATATCGCTGCTGATCGGGATCATTCCAAAAGCCGATCGGCATGGATGGAAAAGCATGACAGCAGGCCAGTTCTCCTGCTTGCGAAGCGATCGCTTGCCCACGTTCGTCCAGGATGCGTACGTCCATCCCCAATCCAGCGCACTGAATTTCTCCACGAAAGACCGGCGCGCATGGATTGCCGAGGACGAAACAGGAAAGGATATCGGTCCCTCCTGAGATGGATGCGAGATGGATATCCCGTTTGACACTGCGATAAACCCAATCAAACGTCTCGGGGAGCAACGGTGAGCCTGTCGACAAGAGACACTTCAATCGCGTTAACGATCGAGACAGGCCAGGTTGAAATCCTTCCTTGTCGAGCAGCGCGTAATAACGAGCACTTGCACCGAAGTGGGTAAGCTGCTCTCGTTCTGCGATTTCCCAAAGGCTCGCGTGGTCTGGAGCGATCGGTGATCCGTCATACGCTACGATACTCGCGCCGGTAGCCAAAGCCCCCACCACCCAATTCCACATCATCCATCCGGTGGTGGTATAATACATCATGGCATCTCCCGAATGTAGATCGCAGTGCAGTCGATGTTCCTTCAAATGTTGAAGCAACACTCCCCCCGCGCGATGCATGATGCATTTGGGAACGCCTGTGGTCCCCGACGAATACACAATGCAAAGGGGATGATCGAAAGGAAACAACTCCCAAGTCCAGGGTGTTGAGCTCGACCATTCAAATGCCCGCTCCCATGACTGATCGCGATCCCCGCCTTCGACGAGTAGATGCTCGACACTCGCAAGGTGCGGAAGTACTGATTGGACTCGCTCCAACGGTTGGACCTTCTTGCCGTTATACGTCGCTTCACGCGCAGTAATCAAAATCTTCGGTGCGATCTGAGCGAATCGGTCCCGTATCGCATCTGGGCCGAAGTCGGGAGAACAAGATGACCAGATCGCGCCGATGGCAGCGGTTGCCAGATAGGCAATGATGGCGCAGGCACCATTGGGAAGGACGGCCGCGACGCGATCTCCGGTTTGAACTCCATGGTCCCTGAGAAACTGCGCTACACGGATCACTCTCGACGTCAATTCGGACCGTGTCATCGCGGAACGCTCCCCTCGCTCGTCGCATACAATCAAGACTTCGGCTTCGTCGTGCAAACCAACGGACGCATCGGAGATTCGAAGCAAATTCTGCGTGTAATTGAGGCGAGCCTCCGGAAACCACCGCCAATCCCTCATATTTTCCCCCGGGATCGAGGTCACCGAACCGGGATCTCCAATCACATCGGAGTCTTCCCAGACCGATCGCCAGAACAGATCGTTATTCTGCAAACTCCATGCGTGAAGCGCACGGTACCCATCTCGAGTCGATGGGTCCGCTTTTGGAAGAAAAAGACTCGCAAATCGGAATAATTTTGAGTTCTCGATGCGCAGTCGTTCCGGAACCCACAGAGGCTCGGGAGGAGAACGTTCTTGATGGAGAAATGCGTTGGCCATGAGGCATGTAAAGATACCAAGAATCGCGCCTTCGCCGATGGTGTCGAGTTGAAAAATAAGGCACTTGAGTTACCATCCCATTCCGCTCAGATCTGCCTTCGTTCCGCAAACGCAACTTTTGACTATCTATGCTCAGTATCATTATTGCGGTTTTCATTCTCGGCTACTTGGCAATCGCGCTCGAGCATCAGATCCATGTCAACAAAGCGGCCAGTGCGCTAATTACGGGCGTGTTGTGTTGGACACTTTATGCGCTAAATTTCGGTAGCCTTGTTCCATTGGAAGGCTTCGAAGCATGGCATGGTGCCCACGCATCGGCTGAAGGGGATTCCCTCGATCCGAAGCTCCACTATTTGGTCGACGGCCAGCTGATGCATGGCTTCTCGGAGACCGCCGGGATTCTCTTCTTCCTGATCGGTGCCATGACCATTGTCGAGTTGGTCGATGCTCACGAAGGCTTTTCATTGATCACTCGGCACATTCGAGCCCGCAAGCAATCGACCTTGCTGTGGATCGTAGCTTGGATCGCATTCTTTATGTCGGCTGTTTTGGACAACTTGACGACCACGATCGTGATGATCTCGGTGATGCGAAAACTTGTCGCCGATCGGGAAACGCGACTCATCTTCGTCGGCATGATCGTGATTGCTGCCAATGCCGGAGGCGCATGGACCGTGATCGGTGACGTCACGACCACCATGATTTGGATGAAGAACAAGATCGGGGAATGGGAGGTCATCCGTGAACTCTTTTTAGCCAGCATCGCTTGCCTATTGGTTCCCTTACTCATTATCACCCCACGTCTGCGAGGCCCTCTCGAAGCTCCTTCGCACTCTGGCGAAACAGAAGATGAGAGGAGTATCCAAGGTTGGCATAAAGCATTGTTTCTCGTACTGGGTGTTCTAGGCTTGCTCAGCGTTCCCGTGTTCAAGACCTTTACGCATCTCCCCCCGTTCATGGGAATGATGTTGGCCTTGGGAGTCCTGTGGCTCGCCTCGGAAGTGGTCTCGCATTCGATGGATGAGAAAACTCGCAGCAGTACGGGAGTCTTGTCTGCTTTGCGACGCATCGACATGTCAAGCGTCCTGTTCTTCTTGGGTATCCTCCTGGCCGTGAGCTCACTAGGCTCCATGCACGTTTTGACCGACTTGGCCCAATGGCTCCAATCAACGATCCAGAATCAGGATATCATCGCGATCATCATCGGGCTTGTTTCCGCTGTCGTGGATAACGTCCCGTTGGTAGCCGCTGGTATTGAGATGTACTCGAGCACCAATGCTCGCAATGATCCGTTCTGGATGTTGTTGGCTTTCTGTGGCGGGACTGGCGGTAGTTGCTTGATCATTGGTTCGGCAGCAGGTGTGGCTGCCATGGGACTGGAGCGGATCGACTTCTTCTGGTATTTCCGCCGCATTGCCCCCCTAGCATTTGCTGGCTATGTCGCCGGAATTGTTGTCTACTTCATTCAACAAGCGGTGCTATAGCGAGGCGCTTGCAAATTCCTGGGGTCCAGGCTAGCTTCGAAGCGTTCGCTTTCACCTCTTTCCACCTAACGGGATTTGACTGCCATGCCATTTCAGGACCGAACTGCGGAACTGCCAGACGATCAGAGGATCGTCATGACCGCGGTTGGGTTGACCAGCCCCAATGGCAACAGCCTCGAAGATTACCGAGCCGCACTCTTGGCAGGAAAGAGTGGTGTCCAGTCCTACAACATCCGCTACGTCGGTGACACCCTGGCGGGCATCTGCAACTTTGAAGCGACCAAGTACCAAAGCCGTCGCGACATGCGACGAGGAACTCGGGCGGGAACGATCGGGATTTGGTGCGCCCATGAAGCGATCGCGCGAAGCGGCTTGGACTGGCCTAACATCGACAAATCGCGAGTCGGCATTTACGTCGGGATCACCGAGCACGGCAACGTCGAAACCGAGAACGAGATCTTCCTCATCAAGGGGTACGATTACGATACCTCCGTTTGGTCTCACCATCACAATCCTCGCACCGTTGCCAATAATCCCGCTGGAGAAATCACCTTAAATCTAGGGATTACCGGGCCGCATTACACGATCGGAGCGGCCTGCGCCGCCGGGAATGCAGGGATCATTCAGGGAGCTCAAATGCTTCGTCTGGGAGAGTGCGACATCGCCATCGCCGGGGGGGTCTCCGAGAGTATCCACACCTTTGGCATCTTCGCCTCCTTTAAGTCGCAGGGGGCACTCGCGACCCACGCGGATCCGACCCGAGCCTCGCGCCCCTTCGATAAAGATCGCAATGGAATCGTGGTAGCCGAGGGAGGGTGTCTCTACATTTTGGAACGCCTGTCGGATGCCAAGGCCCGTTCGGCCACCCTTCTCGCAGAAATCGTCTCCTACGCCATCAATTCGGACGCCACCGACTTTGTCCTCCCAAACCCAGAACGGCAAGCCCAGTGCGTGCAGATGGCCCTGAAACGGGGTGGATTGGCCCCGGACCAGATCCAGATCGTCAGCACCCACGCCACCGGGACGGCCAGCGGGGACAGCCAGGAATGCGAGGCCTTGCGGAATGCATTTGCGGGCTGCTCCAGCGTCCGATTCAACAACACCAAGAGCTTCATTGGGCATGCCATGGGAGCCGCCGGGGCCCTGGAATTGGCCGGGAATCTCCCTTCCTTTCAGGACAGGGTTTGCCATGCCACGATAAATGTGGACAATTTGGACGAAACGTGCGCGATCGACGGATTGGTCCTGAACGAGCCAGAGCCGCTGGACCAAGTTGATTACATCCTCAATAACTCCTTCGGGATGCTGGGGATCAACTCGGTCTTGATCGTCCGACGCTTCTAAGACCCCGCACGCACAATACCCAATCGACGGAAACCCCCAATCGACCGCTGAAACATCACCGGGAGTGCAAGATATCCATGACACCTGCAGAAATCCGAGACGAGATCCTCGACATTCTCAGCGACATTGCTCCAGACGAAGATCTTTCCGGTTTGGACGATAACAAGTCGTTCCGCGAACAGCTTGAACTCGACAGCATGGACTTCCTCGACATTGTGATGGAGCTTCGCAAGCGTCACCGCGTCCAGATTCCTGAGGACGAGTACGGCAATCTCGCCAGCATGGCATCCACGGTCAGCTATCTGGAACCTAAGATGCGCGACATCGTCGCTGCTTAAATACAACACCGTTCAACGACCGACTAGTAGTGGATCTCGCCAGAGATCCTTGAGCCTGACGTAGTGGATCTCGCCAGAGATCCTCGAGCCTGATGTAGTGGATCTCGCCAGAGATCCTCGAGCACAGGGAAGTTTGGCAACTTCCACTACGTTCATTGAACGGTACTGTGCTTAAACAGCAGTGAGTCTCCTGTTGAGTTGGATCGCCATCTTGCGGGTTACACTCCCAAGGTGGTCGAGATCAAATGCAGTATCGCAGCACACGAGAAGTTGTCGAAGATCTGAAACGTCATGGGCGTTTGATCGAAGTCGACGAGCCTCTCTCGCCGCATCTTGAAATCGCTGAAGTCCAACGTCGTGTCTACGCGCGAGGCGGACCGGCGGTTTTGTTCACACGGCCATTGGGAACTCATTTTCCCATGGTCAGCAATCTCTTTGGCACTCTCGATCAAGCACGATTCCTGTTCCGTTCGACCATCGAACGTGTCCGCCGCGCGATCGAACTCAAGATCGACCCCAACGCGTTTTTTCGAGCCCCCCTGCGTTACGCCGGTGCCCCTTGGACCGCTTGGACCATGCTCCCCAAATCAGCCCGCACCGGGCCGGTCTTGTCGCATGCAACATCGCTCTCGCAATTGCCACAACTCGTCTCCTGGCCCGATGATGGTGGAGCGTTTGTGACGCTTCCCCAGGTGCTGAGCCAAGAGTTGCCTAGCGAAGGAACTCGCCCCTCGCTGCAACGATGCAACCTAGGCATGTATCGCATCCAACTGAGCGGGAATGATTACGTTCCCGACCAAGAGATCGGACTTCATTATCAACTGCACCGCGGTATCGGTGTCCATCATCAACGCGCGTTGCAAAGAGGTGCTCCCTTTCCTGTCACGATCACCGTGGGAGGCACTCCGGCCATGACTCTCTCAGCGGTGATGCCTTTGCCAGAAGGGCTCAGCGAGCTGACCTTTGCAGGAGCCATGGCTGGGCATCGCATTCCTATGATTGAGGGGGCAGACCATGCACCGATTTATGCAGATGCCGATTTCGCGATCTGCGGATTGGTCGACCCAACCAGTCTCAAGCCGGAGGGTCCATTCGGTGATCACCTCGGTTATTACGCTCGCCAGCATCCGTTCCCATGGATGCGAGTGACACGCGTCTCCCATCGACCAGGAGCCATTTGGCCTTTCACCGTAGTAGGACGACCGCCACAAGAAGACACCACGTTTGGTGCGTTGATTCATGAGCTCACTGGCCCGATCATTCCAACGGTGCTTCCCGGAGTTCGCGAGGTTCATGCGGTCGATGCAGCCGGAGTTCACCCGTTGCTCCTGGCCGTCGGGAGTGAGCGCTACACCCCCTACGCCAAACCAACTCGTCCTCAAGAGCTGCTGACTCAGGCCAACGCGATTCTTGGTCAGGGGCAAATGTCATTGGCCAAATATCTATTCATTGCCGATGGGACATACCATCCCGAATTGGAGGCCCATGACATCCAGCCCTTTATGCATTGGATGTGGGAGCGGCTGGACTTTGAATCGGGACTGCATTTCCAAACGCGCACTACGATCGACACGCTCGATTACTCCGGTGAAGGATTGAATCGCGGTTCCAAAGTCATTTTCGCAGCCAGCGGCCAACCGCGCCGCACACTTCGAACGGCGCTCCCCGACCTGGGTTCCTTGCAATCCAACATCGCCGATGCTCGACTTTGCATGGCCGGCGTCTTGGCAATCGAAGCCAAACTTGAAGCGACTCTCGATCAATTGATGACCATGCTGCATGCTGTAGACAAGACCACATGGGAAGGCATTGCATGCGTCGTGCTCGTCGACGATGCCGAGTTCACTGCGCGGAACTTGAACAACTTTCTTTGGGTCACCTTTACCCGCAGCAATCCCGCCACCGATATCCGTGGGATTGGTGAAAGGATCGAAGACAAGCACTGGTGTTGTTCGGGACCGATCGTCATTGATGCCCGCCGTAAGCCGCATCACGCGCCGCCTCTGATCGAAGACCCCGAGACGACTCTCAGAATCGACGCCCTCGCCGCTCGCGGAGGACCGTTATCAAAGTTCCTCTAGCCCCTCGCAACCACTTTGTTCAAGCGGTTGGGCGCAACTCTATAATCGGAAGGGCGACATTTTCTAGCGGTAGGGCGCAAGCCCTCCGGTGTCACGCGCCGGCTCAACTTAGACAACACCCCTACACCGGAGGGCTCGCGCCCTACCGCTAGTATTCAGGGCCGAGCGAATGGTGTTATCGATTGCGCCAGACCCAGAACACCCGTTTCCCCGAGGGCGTTGAGCGAGCTGGCTGAGCCATTTGGGGCTGCGCCGTTTGCGTCGGCCATTGCGCTACAACGCCGCTCGATGTCCGATAACTCGGATACGATCGCGACCTATAGGATGAGGATGCCGATGAACGCTGGTTGGATTCAAAGAACCCTTTTTCCGGCGAGAACTTGCGTGAGATCGGATCCCGAACCTGAGCTTGCGCGGACGAGACTCCGATTCCCAACACGATCAAGGCGGCTAACAAGGTGCTTCGTCGAATCATGATTGATTCTCCTTAGGTAAAGTGGCTAGCAGGCGAACATGGCTCGCCAACATGGATTGAAATCTCATTCGCCACTGCCGACCAAGCTGTGGCTACACTTTCCCCTTATGCACATGGCATGCCGATCATCGCCAAACTAGGTTCGTCGACTTTTTACCAATGTTTTGCCCTGATAATTTGCTGAGATGGCGAGCCGAATCGATGAAGGCTCGCTATGGTTTCTGCCCTTCGATGTCGCCTGGCTTTGTCCACGTGTCTACTCGCGTTGACACTTGGCGAACGCGTCAGATCCCGTAGGATCGATATGGAAACATAGGGAGGCGCATCATGGACCAACAACGATCAAGGCTATTGCAAGGGGACGCATCCATCGGTCTCCTGCTGGTGTCGTGGCCGGACCTGAAGATCCGAGACTGCAATACGGAAGCAGAACGACTCTATAGAGCTGCGCCGCAGGATGGACTTATTGGTCGATCGATCCTCGAACTCAGCGCTTATCCCGATCAAACCAAAGCCGTGTTGGATCAAGCGGTGATCAATCCGCGAACCGCTTCATCCAGACGCGTTCATCGCAGACTCGACGGAACCACGTTTCCCGCGTACGTCGCATTCTCGGTACAGCGAGATCCGGAAGCGATCTGGGTGACAAAGTTTGTATTGGATGCTGGCCCCATGGAGCGAACCGAACGCCTGCTTCAAGAGAGTTACGAACGGTTCCGCATGGTTGCCGATTACACCTATGACTGGGAATCGTGGATCGATATCCACGGAAAAGTTGTTTGGGTGAACCCAGCTGTCGAAAAGCTCACCGGCTACAGCGTAGCGGAGTGTATGGCGATGGAGGATTACCCGATCCCGATCATCGATCCGAGTGACCAAGAAAAAATACGTGCTCTTCTGCACGGCGCCATTCAAGGCTCCTCCGGAAATGACTTCGAGTTCATGATCCAAAAGAAGAATGGTCCAAAGCGTTGGTTCGCTGTCTCATGGCAGACTCTTCTTGATGCGAACGGTATTCCCGTTGGAACTCGGATGAGCAAACGAGATATCAGCGATCGGAAAGCCGTCGAGAACGAGCTGAAGCGCTATACCAACTATGTCGAAGAGCTTGCGGCGCTTCGGGCGCAAAAAATCGTCGACTTGGAGAAACGCCGAATGAGCCTCGAAAAACTCGCGTCGCTTGGGACTATGGCTGCGACGGTAGCGCATGAGATCAACAACCCTATCGCTGGCATGAAAAATGCGATCCGTTTGATCGCGGAATCGGACGCAGTATCTCAAGATAACGCGAGCCTTCTGAAGTCCGTTGACCGTGAAATCGACCGCATCGCAGTACTCCTTCGACAAATGAATCAGTTGTGCCGCCCCAGCGTGACACCTGCCTCTAAGTTTGACGTGATTGAAACCATCAAAGAAGTTGTTCGCAATGTCGAAGCCCAATGCGCTCCCAAGCATCTGCAGGTTCACATCCAGGCGTCTCAAGATGACGTATGCGTTTGCTTGTGCGAACCCGAGTTCCGACAAATCGTCCACAACCTGTTGCTCAATGCTTACGAGGCATCCCCTGTCGATCAATCCCTGGAGATCCGGGTCCATCGCACCACTTCAGGCAATCTTCAAGTCGTGATTCAGGACCATGGTCACGGCATTCCTAAGGAATTTGTCGACCAAATCTATGAGCCGTTTTTCACCACCAAATATGAGACCGGCAAACAGGAGGCGGGACGGTCGGGAACAGGACTTGGGTTGGCAATCACTCGAAGCCTAACGTTGGCTCTCGGTGGAACGATCGACTTTGAACCAACTCCCGGTGGCGGAGCGACCTTTCATCTGGAAATTCCCTCTCAAGAACAGGCTGCTTAACGCATGGCTGCTATCCGTAAGATACTGATCGCCGACGACGAGCCGCTGTTCGGTACCACCACCGCACGATTCCTCGAGACCCGAGGGTTCTCGGTGACCTTTGTGGAAACTGGCGAGGCGGCACTGGAAGTCCTCGCCAAACAAGAAGTCGATCTCATCATCGCGGACTTGGACATGCCTGGGAATCGCAATCTGGAGCTATTGAATCGCTGCCGAAGAGGCCATCCAGATGTTCCATTCATTGTGGTTACCGGTCGGCCGACTTTGCCAAGCGCCATTGAAGGGATTCGTCTCGGCATCCATGACTATTTTTTAAAACCACTGGAACTGGATGATTTGTTGCATAGCGTGCAGCGCGCGATTCCTGCAGATGGCACCCAGCCAAACACGACACAACAGTTCTCTGAGATTCTCGGGGAAAGCCCTGCTGTGCAACACTTGCATGCCCAGGCCGCACGCGTGGCGCGGAGCCATGCGACAGTACTGATTCGCGGCGAATCGGGTACCGGCAAGGAGCTTCTGGCTCGCGGAATTCACGAGGCCAGCAGTCGCCGCCGCGGTCCATTCATCACCGTCGATTGTGGATCGATTCCCGAGACACTGATCGAATCGATTCTGTTCGGACATGCTCGCGGTGCTTTCACAGGCGCAACCCAAGATCGACCTGGGCTCGTCTCGATGGCCCATGGAGGAAGCCTCTTTCTCGACGAAATCGGCGAACTGCCTCTGGCCATGCAAGCCAAACTTCTGCGTGTTCTTCAGTTCGGTTCGTTCACTTCCGTAGGAAGCCTTCAAGAGACAAAAGTCGATGTGCGCGTCATTGCAGCGACCCATCGCGATCTCGCCTCCGAGGTCTCACGCGGGACCTTTCGGCTGGATCTCTTCTACCGATTGTC
Source organism: Pirellula sp. (assembly GCA_025459275.1). Classification (GTDB taxonomy): domain Bacteria; phylum Planctomycetota; class Planctomycetia; order Pirellulales; family Pirellulaceae; genus JBKCUI01. The sequence goes on along the minus strand of JALOQW010000039.1, from coordinate 5,686 downwards.
GGTTCTCGAGATCGTGTCCCCTCCACTTCGCGACCGAATCGAAGACGTCCCGCTGCTGGCGAATCATATGCTGAAATCCATTGCGATCAGAGACCAATTGCCACAACATCGACTTGCTCCCGCCGCCGAGGATCTACTCAAACAGCACCATTGGCCAGGAAACATTCGTGAACTTCAAAACGTCATCGAGAGATGCGCCTGTCTCGCACTTGCATCCGAACTATCTGCAGAAGATGTCAGACAAGCGATCGACTGGGTTGCACCCAAGCGTACGACGCCAACCGTCGAGACCGAACATTCCAGTTTTCTCGACGAAAGCGAACGACAGTACTTTCGACAGTTGCTTCAGAAATGGCGAGGCAACGTCTCTCAAGCCGCAAAAGAAGCTCAAATGAGCCGCCAAGGCCTCCACAAGGCCCTCTCCCGACTACAGATCGATCCTTCCTCGTTTCGAACAAATTAGATTGCAGCTCATCACCGCTTTATTCTCACGATCGAGCTGAACGACCAATCATTATGACCACATGGGATTTCGATGAGTTTTGAGATAGGAATCGCACGAGCAAGGTTTCGCGCATGCTCGATGGGTATCACGACGTCATCCGTCGCCCCGAAGATATCCAGCTCGCCATCATAGTCTTTCAATGCCTCCATGTTGTCCCATCGATCGAGAAGCAACAACCAAACAGGAAGGAACCAAAAGCGTTTTGAGGCAACGTTGTACAGCGAATCAAAGGGCGTAATCAAGACAATCTTCTCGGGTGGGTTCCTTTCTTTCGTGAGCATCGATGCGGGGCCACTTCCGATCGACTCACCAATCACACCGATCGGGGTACTGGGATACGTGCGTCGGAGTAGCTGATACGCATCGGAAGCGGCTTGATCGATCGACTTCTTGGATGGTGATCCATGCCGCGCACCGTAGCCGGGATACTCGAGCACATAAAGAGCATCGTTTTCCGAGATATGATCAAGCACATAGTCACGATCCGACGCCTGACCTGCATTGCCATGCATCATGAGCCATACCGTGGAGGGGTTCGCAACGGTATGACAATAACCCACGATGTTGCCGTTGTCGGTCCAAGCCTCCAGCAACCCAGACGGCTCTGCATGGCTAGGAAAGAACAGAAGTGATCGTTGAAGGGTAAACATCGCACCACACAGCAAAGCGTACAAAACCGCGAATCGGGCCAAGGTGCGCGATAAGGTCTTTGTTATACGACCAGCAATCGTTCTGGGTTGTTCCGTTGGTGAACTGGTCAATGGAACGCCTTCACATTGGGTCCAGATTGCATGCCCTTGGGGGACAAGGAGTCGACTAGCGATAGCGAGTCACCACGAGCATCCGAGATGACCGAGTCGTTCGGTGCATTGTCTTATTCTGGCTGCTCGCACCGTGCTCCTGCTCGTGCTCAGTCCGACAGGACGGTGCTCGTTCTCCACGGATACTTCGGTCGAGTTTACCATTCTGCCATGCTCGATGCACCCTTTGGGGCTAGAAGTTTGGACGCCCTGGGGACATACACTTTTCCACCCAGGAGGCGCTCAACAGGAATGCTGGCTAACCCCAAAGCTCGGTGAGCGAGGTCGGCGGTGAGTGTCCCCGGGACGGCTGGAATCGTGACCGGATGGGAGATAGGATGCAAAAGACCCAAATGGAATTTTAAAAAGGAACTTGTTGTGCCAAGGAAGATTCGCGAGCTAATCGCTGATTTGGAAGCAGCAGGGTTCGAGGATCGTGGTGGCAAGGGAAGCCACCGTAACTTTGTCCATCCAAGAGTTGCGAAGCCAGTTACCATTTCGGGGAAAGCTGGCGATTACTCCAAGAATTACCAAGAGCGTGCAGTCAGCAAAGCAATTGAAGAGTCCAAGTCATGAATTCAGCTGCCAGATACGCAAAAATAGTTGAATGGTCCGACGACGATCAGTGCTTCGTCGGCAGTTGCCCTGGCCTCTTTTACGGTGGATGCCATGGGGACGATGAAAAATCTGTCTTTGCTGAACTGTGCCTGATCGTCGAAGAAACCGTCAAGCTCTATGAAGCCGAACGACGACCCTTACCGCCAGCCACATCGGGGTATGATTGGGCAAATGCAATTATGAAGTCCGCCACGCCGAACTGAGGCTCGCACGCCTCCCATGAATGGCACAAGTTCATGCAGTCATCGGTTCCGAGGCCCCATAACGCGTCGGATTCGGTAACCGGAATCGAAGGAATTGGATCAGTTTCGCTACGATCCAACATCTTCGATGCGACTAGATTACCATAATGCGGACTCGTTGCATGTTCTGGAAATTCAGCGATTCGATGATGCGTGATTGAGGTGGATCATGACAGCTACCGCCAGTGCTCTTTGCCGAATTTTGGAACAATGGACCCTCGAAGGAGGAGAGCTTCCGAAACTACTGAGCGAATACAGTACTTTTTCTCCCAATTCTGAAGCTGAAGTGCGAGCCATCTGCGGGGCTCTCGACCGGGTGCATAATGCGCCGTGGAACCCGGAGGAGCCTTCTCCGACGGCTCTCAAAGTACTCACCCAATTGCTCGCCCGTGCTGAGAACGAAGAAGCAAAAGAGGCCGTCGCACAGGAAGGCTTGACGGTCCTCCGATGGTTTGTGTCCGATGCGATCTCTGGCAAACCGCATCGTGACGAAGAGATCCTGGAGATTCTTGAACTGTGCGCGCCGTATCAGCACAAAGAGGATGTGCAATGGATTTACAAAGCGATTCTTAAACCGATTGCTGCTCAATCCAAGCGATGGTACTCCATCCTATCCCATTTCCGAAAAGACACTCCGTATTCAAAGGCCCTCATCCAAGGCTTGGCCAAACACATTCCTCGAGAATCGGCATGCCTCGCTTTCTTGGATCTCTGCAACCATGCGTTTGAAGAAGGCTGGATTCGACCTCATGCATTCGAATCCGAAGCTGGACTGGCAAAACTCGCCAAGTATCTGCATCCGCAAAGTCAACGCAATCCAGAATACGCGCGGGCCGCTGCGCAATCGCTGAAGTATCTCTCGCCCGAGTATCGAAACCCGTTGGAGCAACTCGCCGGCCAGCACCCCGACCCCATCGTGTCATTGCAGATCGTGATCGAACGCGCACTGGCAGGGGATGATAACCAACGCATGCTGCTCATCCAACGATGCAAGGACGTGCGTGTCAGTTACCTGACCCAGCAATGCATGGAACGATCAGGCTTGGCATCGCTCATCCCTTCGGAAGCGAAAGATTCCGAATTCTTGATCCTCGCGGAAATGGCTTATTGGCTGGCAACCTCCAGCGACTATCAGACCCCTCCAGACTCTCTTGAACGAATCGATTCACGAACACTTTTCTGGCCTCCGGACCACCAGAATAAGGCACTCCATCTCGTGCGATACCATTACGATCATCCACCCCACGGTTTGCCTATCCACGGCATTGGGCTAGTCGGTTCTCGGGTTTGCTCCCTGATCGGTGAGTCTCAACCGGAAATGCCTCCCGAAGATCTGTACGGACTCCATTGCTGCTGGGAAATGGAACAGGCTGGCGATCCCCTTGCCCCCCGCAACCGAACTGCCAAAACGGGCAGAAACCTTCTACGAAGAGGCAACCCCGGTTTCTGAAACGTTGCCGGCACCTTCGCAATCACCGATCCGACTCACGAATCACGAGTCTCCAAAAGGATGTTTATCGAAAGGAGTACTTGACTCATCATTTGTTTACATGTAAACTAGTAACACTGGGTTGGATCAGCCACGATCCGACTCGGCCGATAAGTTTTTAAGGCGGACCATGACACGTTCACTCCAATCGGAACTGAAAAAGCGGCATCCGTTCGACTCCCTCGAGCAGGAAGCGACGTTAGCGGTGATGCGAACCAGCGATTTGCTAGAGAATCGACTGGCTCGTTTGCTACGAGAGAATGGATTGACGCTGACCCAGTACAACGTCCTCCGGATCCTGAGAGGCGAAGGGAAACCGATGCCCTGCTTGGAGGTAGCCGATCGAATGATTCAGGTAGCGCCCGCCATCACGCGCGTCGTAGATCAATTGTTAGGGATGGGTTTGATTACCAAGACGCAGTCGGTTCACGACCGACGCGTCTTCGAAATCGCATTAACGCCCACCGCATCGCCGCTCCTCAGAAAAATCGATCAGCCCCTTCTCGATCTGCACACCAACCTACTGGCTGCAGCCACCAAGTCGGACCTGAAGACGTTGATCCGAATCCTGGAACAAGTGCGATCCGGCATCGTCGATAACTAGAAAAATTTTTTTAGGCTAACAATTTACATGTAATCTATTAGCGACCGATAGCAATAAGCAGAAGGAAGGGAACCATGCAGAAGCACGGAAATAATCGAGTGACATTGACTGACGAAGGGCTGATCCATATCTCGGGCAGTCGATCTGCCGCAGGCGAGCCGTCACAGAACGATTTGGAAGGGGTCGTGAGGCAAGCGTCCGAACGAGGGCACACCGATTTGGGTTGGCTCAAGAGCTATCACTCCTTCTCGTTCGGGGAATACTATGATCAGCGCCACATGGGGTTTCGGTCGCTGCGCGTCATCAACGATGATCGGATCGCCCCAGGTCGAGGGTTTCCCACCCATCCACATCGGGACATGGAAATCATCTCGTATGTTCTCGACGGAGCCTTGCAGCATCGAGACAGCACCGGTCGCGGCGCGATCATCACTCCTGACGATATTCAAATGATGTCAGCCGGAACAGGGATCACTCACAGCGAATACAATCCATCGCGGTCCGAATCGAACCATTTTCTTCAGATTTGGATTGAGCCAGCCATGCGCGGCGTGCAGCCTCGATACAGCGACAACCAAGTCACCCTCGACCAAAAGGGGGATCAATGGAAGAAAATCGCTGGACCGGATGGGAGCGACGCCGCGGTATCCATCCATCAAGACGCAACGATTTACGCGACCCACCTCACCGAAGGCAAGTCGCTCGATTTCACTCTCGAACGTAGTCGGCATGGTTGGCTTCAAGTGGCGCGCGGCTCCTTGATCGTGCACGGTACGGTCCTTCACAGCGGCGATGCGATCGCCATCAGTCAGCCGATGCAACTGCACGTCCAAGCCCTGGAGACAACCGACGCCCTCCTGTTCGATTTGGCCTAACAAAGAAGAAGTCATCACCGGCACAATCGTCGACGTGAGCCGCGGGCCGTCGCAGATCCGCCGAGGCGGACTAGCCGCGTTATTGGGAGCTGCTACCAGTACGCCCGCTGCCGCAATCGTTGACCTACAATGAGCGGCAGCCGACCTGAACATAGCGATGCCCCGAAGCGCCGCTAGCGCGTGCGGCTCACATACCGAATCGGTGAGCGGGGGATGTAAATCCCCTGTTTCTTGCACCGAGTTCCAACGCTCTACCACTCAGCCAATTGCAGCATGATGGACACCGGACCGGAGAAACAGTGGGTTAACACCCACCGCTCGCCAAGCTGCCGCAATGCTTGTCGTGAGCCGCGGGCGCTAGCCGCGTTATTGGGACTGGCCATTATACCAAGCTGCCGCAATCGTTGACTCGCATTGAGCGGCAGCAGACCTGAACATGGCAATGCCCCGAAGCGCCGCTAGCGCGTGCGGCTCAGGACGGAATCATGGGCCGATCAGATGGCACCACATTCCCTATCCCTTGACGAAACTCTTTGATCGGTAATGTTGCCAT
>JALOQW010000326.1 GCA_025459275.1 Pirellula sp. | reverse complement strand
ATAACACTTCCGAGACATCATGAATCCTATATCGCATCTCTCTAGCCAAGTTCATCATGTCGCCGGGGTACTATGTATCGGCTTGGCAGTCTGTGTTGGGGTGCAATGCGTCGAACGCGAGGCAATCCAATGCGAGGGGGCATACCGCGGAAGTCCGACCCTGGATGAGCCTAAAGCCACGGACTATGCCCATGCTGTTCCTGCGGCATCGCCAAAAAACTGGACTAGACAGTCGTCGGCATTGAAAGGCGCGTCGACTAAAACGACGGGCTACGATGGGGCTTGGTACCGCTGCGCACTCCCGCTATCCACCGCATGTTTCTTGCTGAGCTTCGGAATCTGGTCGCTTCAGTCCCAACCCAACCATGCAATCCGACCTCGAGAAGATACAGCGATTCCCGCAGTATCCGATTCGTAGATGATCGATTCGATGAAACTATCGAGAACGGCCGCTTGCAGGATCGCTCGAAGGCAAGTCTCGCAGTCGAATATTTCGGAACTCGACCCACATCGGGTTCCCCGCATGAAGCTGCAAAGCCAGAACGCCTTCAGATTTTGCTAACGCTTCATCATTGTCGGTGAAATCAAGAATCAAATGACCATTCATGAAGTGGCGAATTCGATTCCCGACCGCAAGGATGACGACATCGTTCCAATCGTTCAAGCGAAAGATCTGGCGGAACTCCGTTTCGTCAAGGAACTGTTCAACGACCTGCTTTCCACCCTGGCGCCACTCCGCTCTCTCCCCGACCAGGCACAACCGCTTGCGAGATCCACCTTCGTCATAAATAAAGCCCGACACATTCGGGAACGCAAGCTCGTTCCTTAGTTCGTGCTGGTAGCCTCGTACAATCCATGCGTTTCGTGCCGATGGGCCAACCACATGCTGTGAGCGATACTGGATACCTGAATTGTTCGTGGCGTTACAGCGGAATGAGAGGCGTAGCTCGAAGTCCTTGACTTCACCTCCCTTCCAAATCAGAAACGTGTTACCTTGAGCTGCTTTGTCCGGGGTGGTTTCACCTCGGATGATGCCATCGCGAACCGACCAAAGCCTTGGGTCCCCGTCCCAACCGTCTAGCGATTTGCCATCGAAGATAGAGCGGAACTCGGTCTCTTCCTGATTCAGTTCCTGAACCTCTTGCCCGCGACTCCACGGGCAAGGACTCCACGGGCAAGCGGCGGCGCAAACGAGCCAAGCCGCCCAGACAATGTACCGAACAGGCATTATCGCCCCTTTTTTGCTACTTTCTTGGCCGAGGTCTTCGCGACCGCCTTCTTTGCGGCCTTCTTGGCGGGCGCCTTGGCTACAGCACTCTTGGCCGACTTCTTCACGGCTTTGCTCTTCGAGCTCGCTGCGGGCTTTGCACTGGCGTTGGCACTCGATTTCGCCGGACTCCGTTTCTTGCCTCCGAAAATCGATTCCCAGCCACTCGCATACTTCTCGTTGGTCCCAACTCGTGTGATGGTCACTGTCAATATCCTCTTCGTTCGAGTTTCCGATGTCTTCATTCCGTAACGATCGCGATCGTCGAGTCCGGACTACGACGGTCGTGAATGGTTCCGCGAGTTCATCGATCATCTGCGGCAACCGTCTCTGCTATTAGCGTAAAAAAATGAAACCGGTCAAGTCGATTTGAGTTGAATCGACGTCTTCTTTCACTTCTCGGATACCAGGTCAACAATCTGACGAATCACGCCGGGCAAGAAAACGATGCCTGAATAATGATCGGCGGGCAACTCGACATGCTGCTCGTCAGGAAGCCGAGCCGCATCGACAAAGGCTTTGGAACTGGCCGGAGGTACCACGGTATCGTGAGTTCCCGAGAACATCCATGTCTTCGAAGGGGATACTCTGTGGGCCAATCGAAGGGGCTCGATCCCGTACAGGATCCCACGAATGGATTCGAGTGTGATGCCACGCTTTGCCAGCTCCTCTCGCGTTTTGGATGCATCGCGGTCCCCATTCTTGAGCACCGAGTAGAGGTCTCCACCAGCAAGAAGGATGACGCTTCGATGGTACGCCGCATCGATTCCGGAAACGGTTGCGACCACGAATCCTCCAAGGCTTGTCCCTTGCAACCCAATCCGGTTCGGATCGATTCCAGGCAAAACGCGAACCGCATCGTAGGCGCGTCGAGCGTCGCTGATCCCCTGCTTGATGCTCTGAATCAAATCTTCACCTGCCTGAGCCGTCCCTGTATTCCCACGTCGTAGGCCGTAACTGGGTAGCTGCATCATCAAGGCATGCACACCTTGCTTGCTCAAGCCTCGAGCGATCATCCGACCGACCGTCATCCCCTTCCCTGACTCATGGACAACCACGACCGCAGGGCAATCGAGATCCGTGACTTCTTTGCCGGACTTTTCGGCTCGATACCACTCCAAGGCAACCAGATCGTTGACCGGATCGCCAGTATCAATAGGCGAAGGAAACCGCACAATGGCGTCGCATCCTTGAGAGCGGAGAGCATCGGGGACAGCTTCGAGAGTGACCTGAAATGGAGACAAATCCCATGCCAGGTCCGTTAGACATTGCCTCGCATCCTCTGAGCCTTCTCTCTCAATCTCCATGCACAAGCTGTCCTTCGACGTAAACGTAACGGCTGGAGAATAGGCCTGCTCTTTTCCTGTTCCGGCGATCTCCTTCAGCAATTCAAGAAATTCGATACGGACATATGGGCGTTCTGCAGCGGGCTGGGTATGGCTGGCATTCGCAACGTAGAGTACTCCGTCCTCCGGAACAAATAGGACATTGTGCAGGTTCGAGTTCATGGCGACCGGGCGATCCATCAGCCGCAGGCTCGACTCGGCATTCAATCGCCCATGCCCCGACTGGATGCGTGCTCGCAACTCCTCTAATCTCGATCCTGCAGACAGAACGACAGCATCGCGAATCCCGTTTCCCAACAAAGCGTGAGCTTGGCCAGGGCGAACAAACTCGATCGCCTCCGGTGTCGCCGCCACGCCGACGGCTGATTTCTCCTCTCCATCTGCGAACACGTAGAAATACTCGCAAGTCCTCGGGCTGTCTCGCCACAACTCGATGACTTCGTCGAGCGAATCGCATTCTTCCAAAGCACGGCGCATTAGGGTTGCCATGGGGACTCCATTCCATTGTCCCTCCCCTCTGCCTCCCATTTCCCCGAGAGAGATCCGTTCCGCGTTCATGCCGGTCACGCTCCCTGTGAAGCCGGCATAGCCAACATTCACAAACGGGATCTGTCCGTCGGGAGCCACGACAAAGGTTGTTGCGGCATCTTGCAACCCGATCGTGGTCATGTAGTCCAATACCCGTCCATGAAACAGTTTTCCATTCTCGGTCGCATCGCCGAACACAGCGAATCCCGAGCAATGAAAGAGCTCTGGGAAAACGTTCAAGCATTCGACTAAGCGCTCGTCCAACTCGAGTCCGCGCGCCAAGGCTCGGGTCTCCGCGAGATGCCTCTCAGGAATGTGTGGTTTGAGCTGTTCATAGGCCCGATCCAGATCCTCTCGAAACCATCGTCCTGTGGCCACGGTTTGCGCGAAGCCAAATCCGTAGAGGACCGAATCGATGCAACGCATGGCTTCGGTTTTCAGCAAGGCAGCATGGGCTTGCCCGATTTCTTCAGGGGATCCCTTGAGAAAAGCAACGCGTTGCCCTTCGATCCACCGTAGTCGGCCATGTTCCACCTCGCGATCCTTTGCGTTCGGGTTCTTCAATCGGTCCGAAGGAGCGAGCACTTCCAACGCTCTCCTCGCTCCTCGAACGATGGTTCGCTCGAGCTCCGCTCGGTCCAACTCGTGCGATTCGAAATCACTCCAATGTCGTTGCAGCCATTCGGATTCGCCTGCTGTTGCTCCATCCAGATACGGATCGACGACATCGGTAGAAAAATGAATCGCTCCACTGAATTCCTTGCTGCTAATCGTTATCGCGCTCTGAAGTTTCTCGGTGGCTTGTGCGTCCGGATTAGGGAACCGAAGGGTGACGTCGTCTCCGATGAACCACCCGTTTCCATCTTCCAAAGGCTTCGTCATGCCCGTCGACTGAAGAACTTCGATGAGTGAAGAAGCATCAAGCTTGCTGACGAGGTCCCATGGCATCGCAACTGCGGACGTGGGGCGGATAATGCGTTTCGCCAAATCCGAGGACTCCAAATGATCACGCGGGTCGGTTGCCCCTTTGCCCCAGAAGACCTTACGATGCTTTGGAAGGATCAAAGCCGTCATCCCTTCACGTCGCAGGATCGTTGCCGCGTAGTCGGAATGTTCCACGGTCAAATCAAAGGCATGATTCGAATATCGCCGCAACAGGAACGGAACAGTTTGCGATTTGCCGTCGATCTGAACGGCAAGCTCTCCTCGCCATTCAAAATCCTGATCGGCCAGCTGAATCGCTTCTAACCATGGCTCAAGCAACCGGATCTTTGGGTTGGACGACTGAGCCGCGCCTTCTTGTGCATGCAAGCCTCCTGTTGCAGGGACTAACCCCGTCAACAATACCCCACACGCCATCACCATACTTGCGACGATTCTGTAGCAACTCATCCGAGAATCACTCCTGCCAACCGAATCCTGCTGATACGTTTCCAAGGGCCAATCCCTTGCACTAGTTTATCAGGTTCGATGCGGCATGGCGCTCTGGATTGTACAGAACGCTTGGATGAGGAAATCCCAACCGCTTGTCCACGATGTTGTATAAGGTATCCCCTCGAAGATACCTTCGCAGGTTCTCGCAAATCAAACGGGTGGAATCGTCATACCGAGGACCCGACTGAGCGCCGACATGGGGAGTGATCAGGACGTTTGGAAGGTCGTACAACGGGCTATCGGTGGGTAAAGGTTCGGTCGCCGTGACGTCCAGCCCCGCACCTCGCAATTGGCCACTCGACAACGCGACCACCAAATCTGACTCGTTCACGCATTGGCCGCGTGCCACGTTGATCAAGTAACCTCCCTGCTCCATACGATCGAAGACGCTTCGATCAACGACTCCCCGGGTATCGGCATTCAATGGCAGTGCCAGGATTAGGATCTGAGACCACGCTGCAAGGTCATGCAAGGATGTGTGAGGCAATAAAGCATCGATCTCTTCCGGTTTCTGCTCCGGAAAGTAGTCGGTTGCTCGCAAGGTGACTCGGTAGGGGGCGAGTATTTGCGCAAGCCGACGGCCGTTGCCACCCAGCCCTACAATACCAACACGCTTGCCATGGAGATCGTCGGTCGGACGGCGCACGAACTCGTGCTTCTGTTGCTGTCGATAAAAGATAGGAATCCCGCGTAGCAATCCCAGCAGCAGCGCCATCGTCTGCTCTGCCACTTGGTCTGCGAATAAACCTGATGCGCTGCAAACAACGATCGGAGACTTAATCACCGACGGGGCCAAGCAATGATCTAATCCAGCCGCGGAAGACTGGATGAATGTTAACCTGCCTCGTTCGACGACTTTATCCCAGTCAACA
>JALOQW010000325.1 GCA_025459275.1 Pirellula sp. | reverse complement strand
CCGAACGCTAAAACGATAGGCACGCTCGCGATGAAGTACGTCGGCCAGCCCAACGTGATCTCGAGTCGCTCCAACGTCCACGCGGTGATAGCTACCAGGAAACCAGTGGCAATGACATTCGCCATCAATGCCCCATGCAATCCCATGCTCGGAATAAGCCACACGCAGAGCGCCGCATTGAGAAGCAACGCTGCCGTCGTCAACACACCCAGCAACCGCCCCCGTTCCGCGCACCAGAAATAGTTGTTCAAGAAAGTGGCGACTGCCATCCAACAGCACGCGACCAAGGCCATCGGAAGAATTGCCAAACCATCGGCATATCGTCCGCGAAGCACCCAACCGAACAGGAATGGCGAGGCCACCATCGCACCGAGAGACAGTCCAAAGAAGAACAGCGTGCCGAGTTTGATGTTCGTCCTCATCGATGACACCACACGCTCAATTCGACCTTGTTCCCAGTCGACGACGAGGTAGGGCAAGACAATCCCACCCAGCATCACCGCCAGATTCGCAAGCAACGTCGGAATTAACTTGCCGCTGTGCAATTGCCCGACCAAGGCTTGTCCCATTTCGGCAGAGCCATCGTTCGAAGCTAAATGCAGCAGGAGATAACGATCCACGATATCAAACGAATTCAAGACCAGGTTGATGACCCACACACTGACGGCGAATGGCAAGACCCGTCGAGCAATCTCGGCCACTGAGAGGTCCGAACCTATCTTTCGAACCCACAAACTCGGGTGACGTATTATTGGAATCACGGGGAGCAGGCCCAACAGTGCCGAGACCCCAAACGCTACAACCAACACACGCCAATCTCGAATCCACCACAATCCTAACAAACTGAGAACGGTGAATGCCATCGAATTCACTGCATGCATGGACGAAACAGCTTTCGGCTGCCGAAGCCCACTAGTCAATTCGGTTGCAGCATTGAACAAAATAATGCACCCGAGTGCCGAAGCGATAAGGGCCATGTCCCATCGAGATTGGGAATCGCCAAAAATTGCAAGGCCACTGGCGCTATGAAAGCAGATCAAGCAAACAGAAAGAATGATGTAGCCGGCGATGGCAATGGACATGCAGAACGTTAGGAATCGCATCAGCTGCCCGCGGCCGCGATAGGATTCAACAAAACGACCGAAGGTACCAGGTAAACCCAAGACAGCGAGAGGCGCTGCCAGAACAAAGAAGCTACTAGCCAGCCCCCACAAACCGAGTTGCGTTTCCGCCAGAAAGTAACACAGGGCAAAGTTGCGAGCGAAACCGATGGCCCGCTGCAACAGATTGATGACCAACATCCATGACACTCCCGACGACAGGGCGTCGTGGGTCGGATGGGTTTCAATTGGGGGAGCGACGCTCGATACGGCTGCACTCAACGGAGAACCTGGCCATGCTGGGATGATCGGGCGGAACGGAGGTGATACGAGAAGGTGTCACCCCAATCACGCGCCAGCAGTCCGCGATCCTCAGGAGACCTGTAAAATGCCAGGAAGTGTACGAGTCTCTTTGCCGTTTAGGTAGTTCGTACCGATTGTAGCGTCACGGCGTTTTCCAAAGCGGTACGGCGCCAGCCGTCCGGTGAATCGGAAACTGGTAGAGCGAACGAATTGGCCCTGCCGGTTGGTAGCAATAAGGAGACCTGAGGGCTCGCGCCCTACCGCTGAAGTGAATCCGAACTCAACAAACCTCACGCGGCGACGCGGATGCGGTGGCTGTCCACCAACGCCAATGGGTGTGCCAAGGGTTGATCATCGGTTACGACAACTTGAATCGCCAATCGGCGAGTCGCATTCAAAATGATCGGGCTCTTGAGATTGGTGGTCAGATTGTCCCCTGTGCGACTGACCACGGTCAGCACGAAAATCTGATCCCGGTTTCGTACCTGAAGCGATTCCAAATCTCGGCGGTGCACATGCAATTTGTAGTTGGGCAGGAATCGCCTAGGGCTGATGACCGGCAACGCGACATGCGACAACGCTACCGACTGCAGCCATGCGACTTCGTCATTATCCTCATTGGCTAGCAAAACCCAATGACGGCACGATTCGAAACCGATCAAGCCCTGAGGCATGAAAAGCATGTCGGAATGATGAACGTCGAGGGTTCCGAATCGCGAAGATTGGATTTGCATTATGACACCTTGGGATACGAAATGCCTTCGGACTAACTCTTCATTTCGGCAGAATCGGACCAGAGGGCTGAGGGAACTTGGTCCATTTTGGAAGTTTCCCTCAACAAGTCATTGCGACTGAAGCCATCACGACTGTGTCAGGCAATGCCGATTCGCCATGGAAATGCCGCTGACGATGGCGCCGACGATCCCCACAAATCCTTGGTCGGTGCCGCATAGAAAAAGATTGCTAAGGTGCGTGGTCCCATCCAAGCGTTTGTCGGGAGCCCCATAAACAGCTCCGTTGTCATGCGATGTGAACCGGCGAATCGTTTTCGGGGTGAAGATGTCCGTGTCGACGACATGCCTTCGGAAGTCGGGCATGAACCGAACGGCGGAGGCGACCGAGGCGTCGTACCAACGAAGTTTCTGACGTTGGTATTCAGCGTCCCCTAACGACGACCAACGATCGGGATCCGCGATGGTGGTCAGCCGCACGAATCCAGTATCGAGTTCTCCATCGTCACTCGCATACTCGTAGTTATTGGGTGAACAGATGACCCCAGTGCGGACATCGCACAGTTGATCGCGGCAGCGTTCCCAGTGAAACGTTTCGCTGTCGTTGAAAAAGACGATGGTCTTGTCAAATCCGAAAGCCTTGGGTTGGCAGTCCAGAACCGAGATGGATTCGATGAACGACATCTGCCCGGCCATCATCGGTTTTTCTTCCGTCAGAAAATCGCACATGCGCATCGTTTCGACCGCGCCTGCGCTTGACAAGATCCGTTTGGCGGTGATCCGCTCCCCATTCTCGAGCTCGACTGCAACCACTCGATCTCCATCGGTGTGCAATTTGGAGACCCCACTTCGCAACTTGAGTTGACCACCAAGTTCCCGGAATCTCCGAACGAGATTCTTGAGGATCAATCGAACCCCTTTGTACGGACGCGCGAAGCCCTCCAAAAAAATGCTTCGGAACATGATACAGAACTGTCCCCAATCCATATCGTGTTCGCGAGCGTTGCCATACCACATCAATGGGCACAGAAGCATTTCGATCAGCAATGGGTCGGAGAGTGTCTCATTGAGAATCGCCCGAGTCGATCGCTCAAAGTCCTCTTGTTGCAAGTCGTCGTAATCGACAAGGCGTTGGAGCAATCGCGCGAACGCATCCTTCTGGTGAGGGAACTTGTCGGCGACCTCGCTTTCAAGCAATCGCACATCGTTGTTGAAGTCGAGGGATACGCCTGGAAATGCGATCGTCGAGCCACGCTGAGGGGCTAAATGGAAGTCATCCCATCGAAATCGCAACTGCTTGAGCAGCCTTGCGAGAGGCCCTTTCTTGGCCCCTTTTTCGGTGAAGTTCGTCATGGCATGCAGACCGACGTCGTAATCGCGACCGTTCATGCGATAGAACGAATTGAGACCGCCAATCGTCCAGTGCTTCTCGAGAATGCAGACGCGCTGGTCGTACATCGCCAATCGGATTCCCGCAGCCAGTCCGCTCATGCCGGCTCCGATGATAAGCGTGTCGTACTCGCTCTCCGACGAACCGGTGGTTTCAGGCATCATTGTGCGATTCGTTACTTCGTAATCGGTTCTAGAACGACGCCATCGAAACGAGCGATCCCTTCGGCACCAAAGAGGCCAATGCTAACGATGGCTTCACGAGTCTGCGGTGGTACGTTGAACGCTTTCTCTTCGTATCGCCAATTGCGAGTCCCTTTGAATCCGCCGACATAGTTGTAGCCGACTCGATTGCGGTTTTCATCGAAGTACTGGATCGCCACCGAAGGGGATTTCTCTTTGTTGCGGCCTACCTTCACATCTTCTAACGAGATCCAGGCACCCAGCTTGATTCGCGTGACGATCCGACCGTCGATCGGGATACCTTGCAGCAACATGTTGGGAAGATTCGGATCATTGCTTTGGAATTGGACCACATTCTTGCCATCGGGAGCTTCCGGATCTTCGACTTGGATGCATCCAAACTGGTAGTACCAGCCTGGGATGTGGAAGTCACGGATGAGAGGCTCTTCAAAGCTTGTGTTGTAGAGCGTCGGCTTCGATCCATCCGGCTTGTCGGGTCGCGTCGATTCGGCATTCCCTGTCATCGGCACGAAGAGAGTCGGCATCAATGCTTCTTTCTCAAGCTTGCCATCTTTCTTGCGCATCAAGTATAGCATCTGCTGATAACGCTCACCGACTGGGATGACCATCAGCCCGCCCTCCTTGAGTTGATCGCGGAGTGGTACCGGCACATCGGCGGGGGAGCAAGTTACGATGATCTTGTCAAAGGGCGCATGTTCTTTCCAGCCTTGGAATCCGTCTCCGAGTTTGCAAAAGACATTTTCGTAGCCAAGTTCCTCAAGGAGGGCGATGGTCCGTTGCCCGAGATCTTCTTTGATCTCGATGGTGTAGACCTCTTTGACAAGAGGACTCAAAATGGCGGCTTGATAACCGCTTCCGGTCCCGATCTCCAAGACGATATCGGTTGGCTTGGGTTGAAGGGCTTCCGTCATCATCGCCACGATGAATGGGCTGCTGATGGTTTGTTGGTCGCCGATCGGGATAGCGATATCCATATAGGCGCTACCGATGTACTCACGCGGAACGAACTCGTGACGCGGAGTGGTCCCTACGGAGTCCAATACCCTGCGGTCCTTGATACCGCCCGGGATGAGAACATTCTGAACCAACCGCTCTCGTTCAATCGCAAAGGGATCCAAGTTATTGCGTTGCCCCCATGCCGGAACCGCTAGCACGCATTGGGTTGCGACCCATCCAAACAGTGCGATCCAGCAGCAACGACCGATCATGGGTTCCTCACTTAGTCCATGCTGACACGTTCGACGTAATCACCTGTCCGTGTATCAATCTTGATCACGTTCCCTTCCTTGATGAATCCGGGAACCTGGAATTCGCCACCGGTTTCGACCTTCGCAGGCTTGGTCACGCTGGTAGCGGTGTCCCCTTTGACCCCAGGTTCGGTTTCGATGACCTTAAGGGTTACGTGGGAAGGAGGCGAAATGGTGATGGGGTTACCATTGAACAGCACCATGGCCACCGGCATCCCTTCCTTCAGGTATTTCCAGTTTTCGTCGACTTGATCCGCTGTCAATTCGTATTGTTCGAACGACTTAGTGTCCATAAACACGAAGGTACCAGCCTGGTTGTAGAGAAATTGAGTGTCCAACTCTTCAACGTCGGCTACTTCCAGTTCGTCGCCTCCTTTGAGCGTGCGGTCCAGGACCGTATTCCGGATCAGGTTCTTGAGCTTGCACTTGTAGAGAGCGTTGCCTTTGCCTGGTTTGACGAAATTCATCTCCACC
>JALOQW010000324.1 GCA_025459275.1 Pirellula sp. | reverse complement strand
CGAATAAATTGCGAACCCCCTCACAATACGCACTCCATGAAGAAAACGCCGGGTTCGCCCGGCGTTTTTTCTTGGCCAACCCCCTAATGTTCGGGTTACGCTAAGGTAAAAACGAGAAAGACGAACTATGTTGCATCGCAACCAGTCCAACAGCGATTTGCCAGGCAGGGTCCGTGATCGTATCCACATCCTGGATGGCGCTATGGGTACGATGATCCAACGATTGAAGTTGGACGAAGCCGCTGTGCGCGGAGCGCGATTCGCAGGCCATCACAAAGACCTGGTTCGATTCAGCGATATTCTTTGCCTCACACGTCCGGACGATATCTCGGACATCCACTTTGCGTATCTTGAGGCCGGCGCGGATATTGTCGAGACAAACTCTTTCGGAGCATCGCCCATTGGGATGGCGGAGATGGAGTTGCCGGGCGAGTTGGTTCGGGATCTCAATTATGCAGCGGTGGATTGCGCTCGCAAAGCCATCGATCGAATGTTGAAACAGGATCCTTCCCGTCCGAGATATGTTGCTGGGAGTATCGGCCCAACCACCAAACAGCTGGCGATTAGTACGAAGGTCGACGATGCCGCCAATCGCGATGTGACGTTCTTGGAGATGGTGGCGAGCTACAAAGAACAGGTTCGGCATTTGGTCGAGGCAGGAGCAGACCTGCTCCTCCCCGAAACCGCCATCGACACGTTGAACCTGAAGTCATGCTTAGTTGCCATTTCGGAGTATTTCGAAGAATCGGGGAATCGCATCCCGGTCATGATCAGCGCTACGTTTGACAAGGGTGGACGGACTTTTGTTAGTGGCCAAACGGTGGAAGCGTTTTGGAATGCCGTCAGTCATTTTCCGATGCTCAGCGTCGGGATGAACTGCGCTCTCGGGCCCGATATCATGCGCCCGCACATCGAGGAGTTGTCCCGGGTTTCAGGTGCTGCCATCTCGTGCCATCCAAACGCCGGTCTTCCGAACGAGATGAGCGAGTACGATCTGACCCCGTCGGCGATGGCAGACTACATCGAGGATTTTGCAAGAAATGGCTGGTTGAACATCGTCGGTGGCTGCTGTGGATCCACCCCGGCTCACATTCGTGCAATCGCAGACCGAGTCGAGAAAATAGCTCCTCGGCAAGATGCCGAACCCATCATTTGGACACGCTTAAGTGGTCAAGAAGCGATGACCATGCGGCCAGAAACGCAGTTCACGATGGTCGGGGAACGGACGAACGTGACTGGCTCGAAGGCCTTTGCCAATCTGATTCGCAACGACAAGTTCGAGGAAGCGGTTGAAGTCGCACGCCAACAAGTCCAGAACGGCGCGACCATCATCGACATCAACATGGACGATGCGCTGCTCGATGGTGTCGAGGCTATGACCCGCTATCTTCGGCTCATTGCTGGGGATTCCGTGGCTGCTGCTGTACCCGTGATGATCGATTCTTCGAAGTGGGAGGTGCTGTTGGCAGGACTTCAAAACGTCCAAGGCAAAGCCATCGTCAACAGCATCAGTCTCAAGGATGGTGAGGAAGAATTCTTGCGACGCGCGCGGACGATTCGTCAATACGGTGCAGCCGTTGTGGTGATGGCCTTCGACGAACAAGGTCAAGCGACCGAAACCAGCGAGAAAGTTCGCATCTGCAAACGGGCCTACGACCTGCTTACCAAGCAAGTCCACTTCCCTCCTCAGGATATCATCTTCGACCCCAACATTTTGACGGTCGCGACAGGCATTGAAGAACACGACAACTATGCAGTCTACTTCATCGAGGCATGCCGATTGATTAAGGAGCAATGCCCGGGGGTTCGTGTTTCTGGAGGCGTTAGCAACATCAGTTTCTCATTCCGAGGAAACGACGTGGTGCGTGAAGCCATGCACTCGGCATTTCTGTACCATGCGATTCGCGCAGGCATGGATATGGGGATCGTCAATGCTGGGCAGTTGGCGGTTTACGAAGACATCCCCAAGGACCTCTTGGAGCATGTCGAAGACGTGTTGTTGAACCGACGTCCGGATGCAACCGAACGATTATTGACTCTCGCGGAAACCTTCAAAGGTTCTGGAACCAAGAAAGCTTCTGGTGACAATCTCGAATGGCGGGATAAACCTGTCCGTGAACGATTGAAACATGCGCTGATTCATGGGATCGACAAGTTCATTGAGCTCGACACCGAAGAAGCACGCCAGAGTTGCACACGATGCCTCGAGGTGATCGAAGGTCCCTTGATGGATGGGATGAGCGTCGTTGGAGACTTGTTCGGTGCAGGGAAGATGTTTTTGCCACAGGTCGTCAAAAGCGCCCGCGTTATGAAGAAGGCGGTTGGCTACTTGCAACCTTTCATGGAAAAAGAGAAAGCAGAAGCAGGACTTGAAGGGCAGTCGTTCCGCGGCAAGGTCCTGATGGCAACCGTCAAGGGAGACGTTCACGATATCGGTAAGAACATCGTCGGTGTCGTACTCGGTTGCAACAACTATGAAGTGGTCGACCTCGGAGTTATGGTCGCTTGCGAGCGGATTCTCGAAGAAGCTAGAAAGCACCAGGTCGATATCATCGGTCTGTCCGGCTTGATCACACCAAGCTTGGATGAGATGACCCACGTGGCCAGAGAGATGCAACGTACCGGCATGAAGATTCCGTTGCTGATCGGTGGTGCGACCACATCGGCGAAACATACGGCTGTCAAAATCGCTCCACACTATCAGGAGCCGGTGGTCCATGTTCTCGACGCTTCGCGTTGTGTCGGAGTGGTCGAGTCGTTGTGCAGTGATGAACTCAAACCAAAGTATGTCGGCGACAATATCAAACTCCAGGAGGAACTTCGAGCTTCCTATGAAGCCAGGCAGGTAAAGCTGGTCCCATATGCCGAAGCGAAGTCGAAGAAGTTCTTCACCGATTGGGATTCTGTTCGTATGGACCGTCCGAGCTTTACCGGCGCTCGCGTCCTCAAGAACTACTCGATCGAGAAAATCGCCAAGTACATCGACTGGTCGCCGTTCTTTATGGCTTGGGAACTGAAAGGGAAGTACCCCAAGATTTTTGACGATGCGTACGTCGGAGTCGAAGCCAAAAAGCTTTTTGATGACGCCAACAAGATGCTCTTCGATTGCATTGTCCAGAATCAGTTGACGGCGAATGCTGTGTATGGGTTCTGGCCCGCGGCTTCGGAAGGAGATGACGTGATTTTGTATGCCGATGAATCACGAACCAAAGAGCTGACCCGTTTTCATTTCCTGCGCCAGCAATGGGAACGCAAGGGACAGACCGATTTTCGCTCCCTGGCGGACTACGTTGCTCCGATCGAAGCGGGCAAGCAAGATTATCTCGGAGCCTTCGTGGTCACCGCAGGGCATGGTGCCGATGAGATCGCCAGGAAGTTCGAGAAGGAGCACGACGACTATTCCGCCATCATGATCAAGGCCGTTGCGGATCGTCTTGCCGAAGCGTTTGCGGAGTTATTGCACGAGCAAGCCCGCCTGGATTGGGGTTACGGGGTTGAGGAGAGTTTGACCAATGAGCAACTAATCGACGAAGCTTATCGCGGCATTCGCCCCGCTCCAGGATACCCAGCATGCCCTGACCACACTGAAAAGCGGATCCTGTTTGAGTTGCTGGACGCCGAACAGCAGATCGGCGTAAAATTGACCGAGTCATGCGCGATGTGGCCAGCAGCCAGCGTAAGCGGATTTTACTTTGGGCATCCCAATGCCAGATACTTTGCCGTAGATCGATTAACCCACGATCAGATCGAGTCGTATGCTAGGAGAAAGGGCATGAGCGTCCGTGAAGTCGAGCGCTGGCTGTCACCCAACCTGGGATACGAACCATCATGACCGCGTTGGCGATTGCATTGGTCCTGTTCGTTGCCGCGCTGGTCGTCTTCGTGATCGACTTGCTCATTCCCAGCGGGGGAATCCTTATCGCGGTTACCAGCATCCTTTGTTTTGGCGCTATCGTCTTCGCGTTCCGACATAGCCCAGTCAGCGGTGTTTGGATGTTGATCGCGACCTTGGGCTTGATTCCATTGATGTTGTTATTGCTCCTTTATGTTTGGCCGAGGACCCCCTTTGCTCGAAAGATGATTGTTGCCCCCGATCCAGCGGGCGAGTTCGTATGGTCTGATGCAGCTCGATTCGACCCCAAGGAATTGATCGGTGCCGTCGGGATCGCCGAATCGGAATTCCTGCCACGAGGATCGGTCAAGATTGGAGAGAGATCCTTCGAGGCCATCAGTGATTCCGGCTTGATCGAACCTGGACAAACCGTCAAGGTCACGCGGTTGGACGTTGGTCGACTCGTCGTCATCGCGGTCAGGGAACCCGTTGAGCCAAACGCTCCCATGTCGCAGGGAACCGTGCTCGATCAGCCCATTTCGGATTTGGGGCTCGATTCGCTTCAATAGATCCCAGCGGCATGCATGATTCAGGCATGTAAGGTTCCGGTGCTCGAGTTTTCATGCCGAGTCCCAGATTTCCCTGGGAGTGCGATAGAGTACAATAGAGCATCCTACCCCTTTAGGCCCGACCCATAAAAATCGGACTGTCGGCCTTCCCCTCCTTACAGGACGCTGCGATGAAGATCCGGCCCATTTTTGGTTGCCTCTGGCTCGTCACTTGCTGGTTTGTGTTCGTGAACGGTTCGAATGCGACACGAGCCGAGGAAACCCTTAGTTTCAACCGAGACATACGCCCGATTCTGGCAGACAAATGTTTTGCATGCCATGGTTTCGATGAAAAGAAACGGGAAGCCGGACTCCGTTTGGATAGTTTCGAGGGCGCCACCTCCGATCGCGATGGCGTCCGAGCCATTGTCCCTGGCGATTTGCAAGCCAGCGCTGCATGGCAACGGATCCTCAGCCAGGACCCCGACGAAGTGATGCCTCCCCCGGAGAGTCACAAGAATCTCAAGCCCGAAGAAAAGGAGCTGATTCGGCGATGGATTGAATTAGGGGCCCCGTTTCAAAAACATTGGTCGTTCGAACCGATTGCTTCTCCTACTGTGCCTGCACTACCCGAGGGTGGTCGAAATCCAATCGATGCGTTCATTGCCGAACGACTGAATCGAGAAGGCCTGAAGATGTCCGAAGAGGCGGACAAGACAGTGTTGATCCGACGGGTCGCGTTTGCATTGACTGGCCTTCCTCCGACTATCGAAGAAGTCGATCGGTACTTGGCTGATGATTCCGAACAAGCTTACGAAAAGATGGTCGATCGTTACCTGCGATCGGTGCATTATGGAGAAGAGATGGCACGCCACTGGCTCGATGTGGCTCGCTATGCGGATACGCATGGACTCCATTTGGATAACGAGCGTCAGAACCGCGACTGGGTTGTTAACAGCTTCAACAAGAACCAACCTTTTGATGAATTCACGATTGAGCAATTGGCGGGGGATTTGCTGCCGAACCCCACAAAGGATCAACTGATCGCTACGGGTTTCAATCGCTGCAATGTGACCACGAGTGAAGGGGGCTCTATCGATGATGAATTCTACTATCGTTATGCAGTAGATCGGGCATCCACCATGGCATCAACGTGGATGGCCTTAACCGCAGGTTGTGCCGTTTGCCATGATCACAAGTTCGACCCCATCTCGGCTAAAGAGTTCTACTCGATGTATGCGTTCTTCAACGCCGCAGCCGACCCCGCGATGGATGGAAATGCATTGCTCACCCAGCCGGTCATGAAACTAGAAGCCGAGGACGATGCTCGCAAGCTAGCGGAATTGGATAACGAGATCTCGCAAGCGAACATGGCCTTGGAGGATGCCGTTGCCCAGATCACCTACTCGGACCCGGCCAAAGCGGACCCGCCTACGTCTCCCGTTGCTCTGGAGACCGTTTGGATGGACGACTCGTTTCCTGATGACGGGAATCTCACTGCCGCTGGTCATCCAACACAGTTTGTCATGGCGGATGAAAGCAACCCGGTCTTCAGTGGAACCAAATCGCTGAAACGCACGGATGCTGGATTGTCTCAAGATGTTTGGGATCAAGCCAAAACACCGTTAACCATTCCTCAGCAAGGCGTTGTTTTTGCCCACGTATTTTTGGATGCGAACAATCCACCCCAATCGGTGATGCTTCAGTTCTTCAAGAACGGCTGGCTTCATCGCGCCGTTTGGGGCAACTACGATGCGATCCCTTGGGGAGCCGAGAACACGACGGAACGGGTTTCGATGGGGGCGCTTCCCGCAACGGGGCAATGGGTTCGAGTGGAAGTTCCTGTTGAAAAAATCGGATTGGCACCGGGAGATCCATTGACTGGGTTCGCACTAACGCAGTTTGGCGGTACGGTCTACTGGGATAAAGTCG
>JALOQW010000323.1 GCA_025459275.1 Pirellula sp. | reverse complement strand
AATGCTTGTGGGCCAGGTGCACCAGCTCCTTCTGGTGCCCCCGCCGTAGCCCAGGCGAGCTCTCCCTTTTTCTATGCGCCTCCAGCAGCGATGCCGATGCCAACCCCTTACACGGCTGGACGCCATTCCTGGTTGCACCCATTCCGCCACTGGCACCATCAGTGACCACATCTCGCACCTACTTGGATCATGCGGCGACGTCATGGCCAAAACCCCCGGGCGTTTTGGAAGCCTGCATGGAATATCAAACCACGATCGGGGTTGCGTCGGGGCGAAGTGCTTATCGAGCTAGTCAACAAGCGGACGCGATCGTCAGCGAAGTTCGTCGTTTGATCGCGGATCTCATTGGGACACCGCATCGCGATGCGATCGCCTTAACGTCGAATGGCACCATGGCTTTGAATGCCGCGATACTGGGTTTCCTGCACGAGCCATCACTCGAAGGGACGCATGTGGTTACGACGGTAACGGAGCACAATAGCGTCCTTCGTCCCTTGTCTCAGTTAGAGCGAACGCGTGGCTTGGCATGGACTGCGGTTCCATGCGACCGCGAGGGATATGTTCATGCTCATGCATTGCAATCGGCGATGCAACTCAACACGCGGCTAGTGATCCTCAATCATGGCTCGAACGTGACAGGGACGGTTCAGGATCTGGAGCATGCCGCCTCGATCGCTCACTCGTTTGGTGCAGCTATTTTAGTCGATGCAGCCCAGACGCTCGGTTTTGTCGAAATCAACGTGGCTGGGTTGGGAATCGACATGCTGGCCGCCCCCTTGCATAAAGGAGCATGTGGGATGCTCGGTACCGGGTTTCTATATGCAAACCCCGATATGTCCGATCGGCTGAGGATCCCTTGGGTAGGCGGAACCGGACGGAACAGCGATTCGTTGCTCGAAGATTTTCCATGGCGAGATTCCATCGAATCGGGGAATCTCAACGTGCCTGCTCTCGCCTCCGTGGCCGCAGGTATCCGATGGCTGAATCAGTACGGTGGCTCTGTTCCCTTGTCTGAATGGACGG
Organism: Pirellula sp.; assembly: GCA_025459275.1. GTDB lineage: Bacteria > Planctomycetota > Planctomycetia > Pirellulales > Pirellulaceae > JBKCUI01. The sequence goes on along the minus strand of JALOQW010000323.1, from coordinate 4,452 downwards.
AGGAAATCCTCAAGACACTTCACCAATGTTGCCGCATTCGCTGGTTTGGTCCAAAGGGCTCCAACGATCGCTTACCTGTCTTTAGCATGGTGAGCGAGACCATGGACTGCCATGAACTCGCCATGGTCCTGGATAATTCGTTGGGAATCGAAGCTCGATCTGGCTTCCATTGCGCCGCCTTGATGCATAGCCAGCTCGATACACAGCGCTATGGCGGAACGCTTCGCCTCAGCCTTGGTCACACGTCAACGGAATCGGATGTCGCCCATGCCTGCGAAGCCATACGCAGCCTTGACACCCTCTGAATTTGCAGCAGCATCAGCGTTGGGCAGCCGCCATATCCAAAAACACCCCAGCAACGCGAACGGTAGCAACGGTACGGGTACCAGAGGATAGATCCGGGTTGCCAAGGCGACCCCAAACGCCAAGATCATGAATGTGATCACCGACATTCGCGGCTCATAGACCGCCATCCAGCAGATCGGTAGCAGCAAGATGCAGAGGTCGTAATGGTATGCATGTGGAGCAAGGAGCAAGGTTGCCACCAGCCACTGGAATACGACCCTGGGTTGGACCTCCATTCGTTGCGGTTTCAATAGCGAAGCCAATACCAAACCCGCGCATGGCAGACACACAATCAGCTTCACCCATCCTTGCCATGCAGCGGGAGCACCCAAGGCTATGGACCACAAGCTACAAGACCAATCGACACGGTATCCCCCTTGTGTCCCATAGTCAACGCTCTGCAACATGGCATAGAGATATCCTTGCCAAAGTTCCCAGGGCAAGACGGCCAAAGAAACACCACTGATCACGGCCACGCCAGCACCGCATCCGAGCAGGAATCTCCCATTGCGGTATCGAGCCATGCATAAAGGTATCAAGTAGAAGAGAGTCGGCTTGAACATCATCAAGGCGAACAGTGCTCCAGACCAAGCATGGCGATGCCGTTGTAGCAAGTAAACCACTAGGCTCAGTATCGCTAACCAAACCAAACTCTTTTGACCGAACATCACTGCCATCGGGACCGTCGGAAAGAGCAGGACAGGTAGCCACCATAACGCGGTCAGCTTCCATCGCGCGCCATTTGAGCTCTGCGTCTCTGTCTCGCTTTGAAGCATGATGGAGCGAATGAGATATCCATTGATGAAAACGGCGCCCCACAGGAGGGCGACCCACAGCATGGTAGCCCAGCGATACGGCATCAACGCGAGCGGCACAAACAGAGCATAATGCCAGGGCGGGTAAACCGGTGGATAGTGTCGATCCGGATTCCATTCAAATCCAACGACGTTCCGATCGTGTTGCCATGCTCGAAAGACCTCGGCGTCATAGAGCTCATGACCATGGCCGGTCAGGATCATTCGCGCGCCAACCCATTCCTGCAAGAAATCCGAGCCGAATGGATAGTCTAGCGGGCCTTGAGACCATCGATAGTTGGGAGCGTACACCAACGTTGCTGCGAGCAACCCGACATACGCCAACGCAGGTAACCCACATCGGCGCAGCGATATGTTAAAAAGACTTGCAGAATGGGCGGGTGGCGAAGATGGCTCCATGACCAAGCATACGCCACGAAAAGTGCCGCGTTAGCCCCGTTGAAGCCGCAATAACGTTCAACGAAGGGTGTGGCGTAGGCATCCTGCCTGCGAACTGCACAACATGTAGTGCAAGCATTGCCGATTTAACGGCACATTTTGACAGGCTAGAAGCCTATCCCACTTTCATTGAACGTGTTGCGTTGAAGCCTCTCAGATGCCGTTAAAATCGCTACAAACGGTGAAACACAATGCAGCTCAACGAAGGGTGCGGAAGTTGCCTAGCTTCCCGGTGCTCAAGGATCTTTGGCAAGATCCACCACAAAATCGCCCCACGTTGGCAATCAACATGAGGCGACTTTGGTGGAAGGATCAGCGAGTTGCGAGCGCTCTATGGAAGGTCCGTATCAGTTCGGTCGGCTGCAACATCCCTGAGTGGATTGTAGGGACCGAAGTTTCCTGCCGATGGCGTTTTGACGCGATAGATCACATCGATCGAGAGAATCGATTTGGATGGGAAGTCGGTTTCCACCAGGATCTTTCCTTTGGCATCGCCGACCGTGCCGCCGGACGACGTTTGCAATTGCAAGGGGAGGGTATGAAGTGCCTTTGGCTCTTCGGATAACGGGCCGCTTTGGATATCGAATTCGTCGCTCTTGATGGACAGAATGCGGAACGGTTGCTGGGCCTTGAGCACCAGAACTTGTTTGATCGGTTCACCGACCGCAATGTCGCCAAGTGACAGGAGATTCGGCAGAACGGAGATGTCTGCCATGACATTCGCCGTCAATCGCAGGGGAACCGTGGTTAGATTGCGGTCGTTGGTTTGAATAACGATTTCGCTTACCAGCGGACCGGATGGAGCTTCTTCGTTCAGTCTCACCTTCATGGAATACTGAATCCGACCATTCTTTCGCGACACCTCCTCCTTCTCGATTTCGATGCAGTCTTCGTCGCATCGTACGTTGGTGATTTCCCAGGAAGGCTTGCCTGCGTAATCGACGAGGATATCCAGAGTCTTCGACTCGCCTTGCGCAACCGACCCGAAGCTGACTTCTCCCGGTTGGAAGACCACGTCGGTTCGAATGTACCCTTTGACGTGCAACTGGACTTCGCCGAACGAAGGCTTGTCAAAGGTGACCGTCACCGTGGCGGCTTTTGCACCAGAGTGGGTACCGGTGTTGAATCGTGCCAGAATACTGCCGCGCGCGCCCGGTGCGACGGTTTCGGTTTCAATGATGGGCGTCGTACAGCCGCAGGAGGTCCGAACGCTTCGAACGTGGATCGGTTGATTGTAGGGGTTCTCGAATTCGAATCGATACTCGGTCTTTGCCGCCCGTGCCACCGTGCCAAAATCGTGGCTGGTATCGCGAAAGAGTTGGCTGACCTGGTTGGCCGACGTTGGCGAGGCTAAGGCAGCGCAGCAGAGCGCGGCGAAAGCGACAATTTTCATTGGTAGATCTCCACGGACAATAGTGAACGACAATGGGCATCGGGATGAGCCAGTTTCGATGCAAACCCGACTTGGTTCGATGGATGGAGCGAAAACCAAGGCACGTTCGAGTATCCCGCAGCGGGGGGGGGGGACTAAAAACCAGCTTCAGATTCGTTGGAGCGACCCGATTCGAGGTGAAAACCTCACGTCGGTTTATCAGACGGAGTCGCCGCAAACATTGCATGATTCGATTGCCTTTTGTGCAATAGAGCTCAAGTTGCATGGTCGACTCCGATTCTTGAGAATCGTGTGTAGTTCATGCATTCTATGCGCAATCGATATAAAGGGACAAGGCAAAAGACTTGTGAAGATTTCTGACCAAAGGGCCGAACTCCAACGATACGTGGTCACATGGACGTGCCGCAGGTTACTCCTTTTCAACAGGGTGCGCGTCCTATGGCTTCCAAAAAACAGCGTGGCTCGTCGTCTCACGAACCAGATGCTCCCCGTCCAGTGGCATTTCTTTTCGCCGCGCTCATAGCGGCTGGCGTTAGCACTTGGTACTGGTATCGACCTCTCCCTCAACGCGCGGCCGAAGTCAATCACGGCGCATTCGTTGCCCAACCGAGCTCGGTTCCTGACCGCTCGACCTTTCCAAAATCCAGGTCGAAGTGGAAGGACGCGGGCTTGATCTTTCCTTCGGACGATCCAGTGACGAGCAGTCCTCCCTCACAGCAGAACTCACCAGCCGACGTTGCCGGTGCGGCCGATCTGCAAGCTCTAACGGGCAGTCAAGATCTCGCGCTGCAACGGTTTCAGGAGAAGTCGCAGCCCCTGAAGGATTGGGTCCATCGTGAACCTCTGCCCATGGTTCCAGTCACTGGCGCCGACTCACTCACAGCGCAGGCTCTCCCGAAACCAAAACTCTGGACCAACGCTCCTGTTTCTCCCGACATAACTCAGGCACCATCATCGCTGATGGCAAGCGAGTCGCATTCGGGCAGCAAGTCCACTTCGGTAAGCCCTGCCGATCCCGATGCGCCTAGTCCTTTCCGAGTCCCGCGGGTCGAATCGCCAGCGCGGACAACCTACTCATCTTTGGCGACGGCGCCGGCCATTTGGCCTGATCAAGGTTTCGATCCGTCACGACCGCCTGTAGCGCCACCGGTCATCAACCTCCCGACGCAAGGGTCACTTGCCACGGGGGCGAACTCAATACCAAGCCAAGGGGAGCCAATGGACGGGATGACGACCACGTTGAGTCAACGCATCCGAACCATGGATCGAGAGCCAGACAAGTCTCTACCCCCACCCATGGAGGCACTGCCAGTCACAAATCCACCACGCAGTCCCTTATCGAAAGGCCCCTCACAGCGAGGAACGGTGATCCGACAACCCCCACCAAAGTAGAACGGCGCTATTTGCATTCAGCACTTTGATGCGCAGCGAATGAGGTGTAATTGGAGGTTCCTGCGGAGC
>JALOQW010000322.1 GCA_025459275.1 Pirellula sp. | reverse complement strand
TACGCTCCCTAAACTGAACAGGTCGGTCCGAGCGTCGAGGCTGGCTCCTTTGGCTTGCTCCGGAGACATGTACAATGGCGTGCCAGCGATCATGCCACTGTGCGTCATGCTCGCATCGTCGACGGCACGGGCCAAACCAAAGTCAGTGATCTTGACCTTTGGATCGGATCCTTTTTCCATCAGGATGTTGGCGGGCTTAATGTCCCTATGGATGAGGCCCAGCGCATGGGCCGCAGCCAGTCCCGATGCAATCTGCTGGCCGATGTGAAGGATCTCCGACACAGCAAGCGGACCAGACTCGTCCATCTTGTCCTGCAAAGTCGGCCCATCGACGAACTCCATAACGAAATAAGGGAGCGGCTGTTCCTCGACACTGTGAATGGCGATGACATTTTCGTTCTTGATGGCAGCCACCGAACGGGCCTCCCGAAGAAATCGCTTACGCGGTGGAGACGTTGTTGCCAGTTCGCTGCTCAGCACCTTAATCGCAACCTGTCGGTGCAGCTTTCCGTCGAACGCTTTCAAGACCGTGCCGAATCCACCTTGGCCAAGAACATCAAGGATTTCATAATGCCCGAGGGTCCCGAGTGAGTCTGGCTTCGTCGATGGAGTGAGATACGGCAGATCGATCTTGTCGCGTCCGATGGAGCCTGCGGCTTGTGTCACTGTGGGAGCATCCGACATCTGCCTGAGAGCGGGTACATCCAGGAAATCTCCTGATTTCTCGTGCGATGCCAACAGTGCTTGGACCTTCTGCAAAAGTGTCGCGTTGCCAGCACATGCCTTGATCAAATACTCGGAGCGTTCCTTCGGATCAGCGACGTCCAAAGCTGCGAGAAAGATGGATTGCTCGTTCACGTTTTACCTCCTTTGGTCAGATCATCGATGCGGCGCCATTGAGGTCGCAACATCCGTGCGCAATCGGAGGCGGAATCTGGCCAAAACTTTTTTCATTTCTTTCCGCTGGGGGTGTCGGCCCCTTCGATTTCTCGCCGCAGCCATGCCCGGGCAAAACTCCAAAGCCGCCCCGCGGTACGGGGTGAAATCTCCAAAGTTTGGGCCGCTTCTGGAAGGGTTAGCCCTGCGAAATAAAGGAGCTGGACCAACTCCGCCTCTCGGGGGTGAGTACTGGCTAGTTTGATCAAGGCTTCATCCAAGGCCAGAAGATCTTCGATGGGTTCATGCAGCTCGGGAAAATCATCCAGTTCTTGTCGAACGAATCCTCCGCCCCGTTTTAGGCTTCTCTTTCGCCGAGCTTGATCGATCAATACGCGCCGGATGGCGATAGCGGCTGCTGTGAAAAAATGTCCTCGACTATTCCACGGTTCTGAATGGTCGCTGCCGATGAGCCGCAAATAAGCTTCATGCACCAGAGCCGTCGGTTGCAACGTATTCCCGGGCCGTTCGTTCGCCAGTTGAGCAGCAGCGAGCCTGCGCAACTCATCGTAGACGAGAGGGTACAGTCTCTCGCGGGCGGTCGGATCTCCATCCTCCAGAGCTTTCATGATTTGCGTTAACTCGCTCGCAGCCATGCTGCCTCCTACGGCTTGTCCATCCTAGGTTGATCTGCGGCATCGGCATGTTGGACGAACCGAACTCGTCCCCGACGGCATTGGACCTCGATGCTTCCGGGCAATTGCAGACGACAAGGGTGAGGCGAATGTTGGACCTGTTGAAGGAATCGGGATAAGCGAGACCAGTGTTGATAGGACATTTCTCGCAACGGCCAAGATCGATCGTGCCAAACTCGAACGAGACCTTCTCGAAGGATACACCAGTCCTGGTTGGCAAAAACCTCTTTCGGGAACTCCATGCTATTTTCCAGTTCAGTTGCACCAGCCTGTTCCAACCAAGTCGTTGCCGCCTTTTCGATGATCGAGTGTTCGTCGCGAAGTTGCTGGGCCGTTTGCCATAGCCTTTGGTCGAGATGCGAGTTGCCCACAAAATCGCGGAGGTAAGGCAGTAATTCGTGACGAATGCGGTTGCGAGTGAAGGTCGGTGACGCATTGCTCTGATCTACGCGAAACGGCAAGCGATGCTCAGACAGATACTCCATAATGGTCGAGCGTGGGACCGAAAGGAGTGGACGGACGAGAGTCAGGCCTGGTCGGATCTGGCGTTTCAAAGCAATCGACGCAAGCCCGCGAGGACCGCTGCCACGAAGTAGATGATGCAACAAGGTTTCGACCACATCGTCCGCATGATGGGCCGTTGCGATCCACGACGCCGCATGCTTTGTCGCAATCTCTCGAAGATGATGATGCCTGGCTCGACGAAGCGACTCTTCATTCGGCTTGACGCGAATCGCCGAGGCAGGGCCAGACAATTGGACTGTTTCGCAGACCAACCCCCAATCGGCGGCCAGTTGTTGAACGAAAGTTCGATCGCCGTCGCTTTCCACGCCTCGAAGACCATGATCGATGTGCGCGACGATCAGTCGGGTGCTCGACTGGGCGAGGGACCGCAGAGCGTGAAGCAACGCAACACTATCGGGACCACCGCTGACCCCAACGATGGTCGTCGAATGGCCCCAGGATGCAATGGGCCAATCGTTTTGGATCGAAGCTTCGAGGGAACGCATGGCCTAGGCTACTGCGGATTGCTCGCATCCGCCTTGACCGGAGTCGGTTTGGCAAAGTCCCCGGCGGTTGCAATCACAAAGTAATCGGGGGAGATGTATTCGGAAATCGCTTCGTTGACGTCTTCGACGGTGAGGGTTGCAATCTCGCTTTCCAGTTTTTGATAGTAGAGCATGTCTCGCCCCGCAAACAAATTGTTTGCGAGGATGCGTGCCAGGACACTATCCCGAGAGCGATTCAACTGCTGACTTTGCAAGTAACCTTGAACGCTGTCTTGCAGTTCTTTTTCCGTAACCCCTTCATCAACGAGCCTTCGAATCTCTTCGTCGATCGCTTGCACCAATGCATCGCGATTGGATGGGTTGGCGATGGCTTGGATAGTCAATTCTGCAGATTCATCGATGGCATTGGCTCGAAGCGAGCTGGAAACGCTGTAGGACAACCCTTCCTTCTGACGAACGCGGTCTCCTAGTCGGGAAGAGAGTGCACCGGCACCGAGGATGTAGTTCCCCATCATTAACGCAGCGTACTTGGGATGATCGTCCCGCAGCGCATACTGTTGACAAGCGTAGTAGACCGAGTTCGCCTTGTCGGGTGTTTCGATCGATTGCAGCGGAACCTTGACATCGCTTAAAGGGACATTGGGGACCCGTTGATAGGGAATCTTCGAGGTCCATCCTTTGAGCATCACTGAGAGTTTTGCAACGACCGCATCCGGATCAAAATCTCCGACGATCGAGATTTCTCCTTCGCTCCCCGACAGGAACTTCTCATGGATCTCTTGGACATCCTCAAGGGTCATTTGCCGAAGGTCTTCCAGTTCTTCCTCGATAGTGGCAACGTACCGGACATCACCTCGTTCGTAAGGATTGAGCGCTCGAGCCACGGCAAGATAGGCAAGCGTTTGCGGTTCCTGGCTTTGGTTCTCGAGTTGCGCGATTGTCTGCTCCTTCAGCAATTCGAATTCCTTGGGATCAAACGCGGGTTGACGAAGGATTTCTTCCACAACGCCGAGAACGTCCATCAACGTTTCTCGCTTGGTCTCGAACGCCACATTGAGCACTTGCTGTTGGGAAACCGCACCAACGTTGGCCTTCAGTTCATCCAATCGATCATTGAGTTCCTGCAGAGTCCTATTCTTCGTGCCACGCATCATCAGGGAAGCGAGCATGTCGACTGCAGACATTTTTCCATGGAGTGAGGATTCGTCTCCAAACCGCAAATTGATTGCCACATTGACGGTGCTCCCACGGGTCTTTTTTGGGAGCAACGCATAAGGGATTCCAGAGGGGAGCGTCCCTTTGAGCGTTCTCGATTGCACATTCTGTGGAGACGGATCGAAAACTTCCCCTTCGCTTGCGGCTTCACGTCCTTCGTAGCCGGAAAGCAACTGTTCGATATCGGGGCGATCTGGAATCTCGATCCGCTGCGCGGCTGGGACAGGTTCAAACAGCCCGACCGTTCGGTTGTTTCGAACCAGGAATCGCATCGCGACCCGTTGGACTTGTTCCGCAGTTGTCTTCTCGATTCCATCCCGATGCAGGAAATACAGCCGCCAATCTCCCTGGGAAGCCCAGTCGCTCAATTCGATGGCCAAGCTCTGTGTTTTGGCAGCCATCATTTCGCGCTGATTGAGCACTTGCCTTCGCGCTCGCTCAACTTCTTCTTCGGTGATGGGTGATTCCGCGAGGCCTTCCAATGTGCGGATCATCGCATCCCTCGCATCGGTCAGCGATTTATCCTTCGGTACCTGTGCAAGGAAACTGATCGCTCCCGGATCATGCAAGGCCAGGGCACCGCCACCTACGCCTGTTGCAAGTTTGGTTTCGACAAGCGCTTTGTAGAGGCGACCGCTCGGCTCATCGGTCATGATAATCGAAAGCAGCTCGACTGCGGGAAACATCGGATCCGATCCGGCGGGCACATGGTACATCGCGCCGACGAACTGCGTATCCCCTACGCGACGGACTGTGGTCAATCGATCTCCATCCTGGGGGGGCTCGACCGTATACGTTTTCGGGAGCGGAGTCGCAGGCGACTCGATCGCCCCGAAATACTTCGCGATCCATTCAAGTGCTTTCGCTTCATCGAAGTTACCTGCCACAATGAGCATGGCGTTATCGGGTCGATAGTAGCGTCGATAAAACGATCGCAGACTGTCGATGGGAACCCGTTCGATATCGCTGCGATTCCCGATCGTCGACTTGCCGTAGTTGTGCCACTGATAGCAAGCGGCTGCCATCCGTTGTTGGAGCACACGTACGGGGCTGTTTTCACCTCGTTCGAATTCGCTTCGGACTACCGAGAACTCGGATTGCAGATCTTCGTTACGTATTTTGCTGTTTACCAAGCGGTCTGCTTCTAGACGGATCGCAAACTCCAAGTTCTCGTCCGATGCTGGAAGAGTTTCAAAGTAGTTCGTTCGATCCAGCCATGTTGTCCCGTTGTATTCAGCCCCCCGATCCTTCAATTGTTTAGGAATATCAGGATGGAGTTCTGTCCCTTTGAAGAGCATGTGCTCCAAAAGGTGTGCCATCCCCGCTTCGCCGTAGCCTTCGTGCCTCGAGCCCACAAAAATGGTGCAGTTTACGGTTACCTTGGGCTGACTTCGATCCTGAAAAAGGAGTATCTTCAGTCCGTTCTCAAGTGCATACTCGGTGATTCCTTCAACGCTCGTAAACCCATAGCAAGTTTGGAATCATCGGCATTGTAAACGATATTCCCCAGTTGGGATGGAGGGCTTTTTTGATGGCGTGGAGGCAGGTTTTGGATTCTGCGGCCCTTTCCGAGGGTCAGAGTGCCGAAATATTGCACGACGGGAATGTGATCGCCATTTTTCGGCATCAAGGCGAACTGTATGCGATCGATGGCTTATGCATGCATCAAGGAGGATCCCTCGCGCGCGGCAAACTCGCCAATGGCACGGTCCAGTGTCCGTGGCACGGCTGGATGTACGAACTGGCGACAGGAAACAATGCGGTGACTTGCCAGCGGATGCTGA
>JALOQW010000321.1 GCA_025459275.1 Pirellula sp. | reverse complement strand
TGTGTTCTTTGCGATCGCCGCAAATTTTGGATACATGTTTAGCTTGGCTGTATCTGGTTTGTTCATCCCGTTTGAGCCGTTGCTGGCCTCGCAAATACTGCTGGTCAATCTATTGGCTGATTTTCCAGCGATGGCACTTGCGACGGATCGTGTGGATCCCGAACAAGTGGCTCAGCCAACACGTTGGGATACGCAATTCCTAGTGAGGTTCATGCTCTCGTTTGGTCTGGCAAGTTCGTTCTTCGATTTCTTGACGTTTGGGGCGATGTATTGGTTGTTTCGTAGCCTCTCCAATAGCCAACCAGAGACCTTTGAGCATCTTTTTCAAACAGGTTGGTTCATGGAATCGACTTTGACCGGGTTAGTCATCTTATTGGCGATACGTACACAACGACCCCTTCTGCGAAGCAGGCCAGGGCGGTTGTTCTTATTTGCTGAGGTGGCGGTCGCGATGGTGACCTTGGCTATCCCATTCACTCCTCTGGGCAAGCTGATGGGATTCGTCCAGCCACCCGCTTTATTGGTGCTCGCAACGATCGTCATTACGGTTCTTTACGGAGTCGGCATGGAAGTGGTGAAATCAGCGTTCTATCGTCACGTGATGAGAATCTGATACTGGTTAACTGTAGAACAACGTATATCGGCTTTCGTGGAGAGTCCTACAACCATCGGAGCTTGTCAAAAACAACATTGCGAGACGTTTGCTCCCCACGGGCCTCACCACTATCGAACTTTTGTGCCGCGCTTTTCTCCCCGGATACGCTTCACTTTGTTTTTCCTGAAGAATCCCCCGAATGGGAGAAGATCCAGGAACCTGGAAGACCAATTCGTTGATCGCATCTGCAATAAAAAAACCCGCCTGGTGGCGGGTTCGATATTGGCAAGGTAGATCAGCAGGTCGCACTAACGCTTGGAGAACTGGGTTCCGCGTCGGGCGCCTCGAAGACCATACTTCTTCCGTTCCTTCATTCGCGAATCCCGAGTGAGGAACCCATCATCGCGGAGGGGTGGGAAGTTCTCTTCGCTCATGCTGACCAGAGCACGGGCCAGACCCATTCGAATGGCGCCGGCTTGGCTCATTGGGCCACCGCCGGAAACGCGGACGATGACGTCGACCTTGTCGCGATGACCAACATGGTCGAGGGTCTCGACGACTTGGCGACGCTCGGCATCTGTGACGAAGTACTCGTCGAATTGGCGATCATTAATCGTGATCTTACCGCTCCCGGTTCGCACACGAACTCGGGCTACCGCAGTTTTGCGGCGTCCGGTACCGAGGCAGTCACCGCTGATCTTGTCTTTCTTTACGAACATAGGGGAATCAACTCAAAATCGGGTGAATGGGAACGTTATGACTCAGCGGATTGGTGACCGAATTTGGCCGGAATCGGATTCTGTGCCTGGTGGGGGTGCTCGCTGCCTGCGTAAACCTTCAGTTTTCCAAGCATATGGCGGGCAAGAGTGTTTTTCTTGGGGAGCATTCGCTTAACCGCTTGGTAGACCAAGTCGGTTGGCTTGCGTTCCAGCCTTTCAGCGTAGCTTTCCACCTTTTGGCGGTGGTAGCCGTTGTACCATGTGTAGTGCCGGTGCTGGAGTTTACGTCCGGTCATGACCACTTTCTCAGCGTTGATCACGACCACGTACTCGCCCGTATCCACGTGCGGCGTGTACTGAGGACGGTGTTTTCCCATCAGAACCATAGCGATTTGGCTAGCTAATCGGCCAAGGGTACAATCCGTAGCATCGACGACGTACCACTTTTGGTCGACGTTGCCGACTTTGGCGACGGTTGTTTTTTGTTGCGCTACCATAACGAAATCCAATTCATTCGGCTGCGGAGCCGACTACTTCTACGCATGCGATTATTGAAAAAAGGCGACATTCCCGACGAAAACAGGTTGTCGAAGGGGGCGAAAGTATATCCTCGGTCAGAAACTCAAACAAGGGGTTTTTCGACGGTGCACCCCGTTCTGTCGCTCCAAAAACCTGAAGGAACAGGGGAAAAAGGGTGTTCGGGAGATCCTCTGGAATCCGGTTCCTGTACCGAGTTTGACGAATCGGCAGTATAACGGAAATCCGATAATCATCCTGATGTACGCAACTTAGATTACGAATGCGAGCAAAATGTCCATCGCTTACAAGCCGTTAGCCGCCGGTAAGACCCCATCCAGGATGTCTCGTACCCTCGATGTGACCCACGTTCACGCTCCGTTTTCACCTCCGACGAATTCCTTGGTGGAAACGCTGCGGTTCTGGGCAAACACCTGTCCGAACAAGATCGCGTTTTACCTGACGGACGGGGAAAGCGACGATGACGAGTCGATGACTTATGCGGAACTCGATCATGGAGCGAGGGCGACAGCGGTCCGGATTTTGGAAAATCATCCCGTCGGTTCTCGATGCTTGCTGTTGTATCCCCCAGGAACGATCGAATTTGTGGTCGGTTTCTTTGGTTGTTTGTATGCCGGATGTATCGCCGTTCCTGCCTTTCCGCCTCGCCGCAATCGCAAGGGTGCTCGCATTCAATCGATTGCGGAAGACTGCCAAGCCACGGTAGCGTTGTCGACGGCCGAATCGGTGGTCCAACTGATCAAGGATCAGGCGGTGCAGGGTGAGAAATTAAATATCGACATGATTGGAACCGATGGCATCGACCGATCGATCGCCATTCAGTTTTCCGAGTTACCGATCGATCCAGCCAGTCTCGCAGTATTGCAGTACACGTCTGGTTCGACGGGGCAACCCAAAGGGGTGATGCTGACGCACGAGAACCTGGTTCGCAATTGCGAGATCATATCGGTCTTGTTTGACGAGAGGAACTCCTGCATGGGGGTGAGTTGGCTGCCGACTTACCACGACATGGGTTTGGTAGGAGGGATTTTGAGCCCGTTGTTCTTTGGTGCGACGATGGCGCTCATGAGTCCCATGTCCTTTCTCCAGCGGCCAGTTCGATGGCTGCGAGCGATCAGCAAGTTCAAGGCCGGTACCAGCGGTGGCCCGAACTTCGCCTATCAATTGTGCGTCGACAAAGTAACGGACGAAGAGATGCACGGTTTGGACTTGAGCGCATGGCGTGTTGCGTTCAACGGTGCCGAACCCGTTCGGGCTTCGACACTGGAACAATTCTCGCGTCGTTTTGGGCCGGTAGGTTTTCGGCACGAATCGCATTTGCCTTGTTACGGCATGGCGGAAACCACCTTGATCGTTACTGGTGGACCCAGCAATGAGCCTCCTGTGATTCGTAGTTTCGACGGCAGGCAATTGGATGCTCGAGCGGTGGCTCCCGTCGACGCGACCGCTGCAGGTGCTCGAGACCTGGTGGGCTGCGGTGTCTGCACGAGCAATGAACGGTTACTGATCGTCGATCCTGAAACCCTGACTCAATTGCCGGACAATGAGATTGGTGAAATCTGGGTAGAAAGCCCAAGTGTCGGACAAGGCTACTGGGGCAAGCCTGAACTGTCGGACGAAGTGTTTCGTGCTCACACCCGCGATGGCGAAGGTCCATTGCTTCGGACCGGCGACTTGGGCTTCGTGAGTGAGGGCCAGCTGTTCGTCGCAGGTCGCGTGAAGGACTTGATCATCGTCCGTGGGGTAAATCGCTACCCACAAGACATAGAACAAACCGTGGAGGAATGCCATGAGTCGATCCAATCGTCTGCGGCGGCGGCATTCGCGGAAGATCAAGGGCCACGAGAACGGCTGATCATCACGGTGGAAGTTCAGCGATCGCTCGAAGATGACTGGAATCCAGTCGTGCAAGCCATCCGCCGCTCGGTGACTGCTGCTCACGAGATCCCTCCCGACGCAGTGGTGCTGGTCCGGCACGGATCCCTCCCACGTACCTCGAGTGGCAAGATTCAACGTCATGCCTGCCTCAAAGGTTTTCGGGAAGGAAGCCTCCGAGTTGTCCATCAATGGCTCAGCTGGGAAGAAGGCTTGTTCGATGCTCCTCCGATGATTGCTGCCGCAACCGTCCAAGATATCAAAGACGGCTTCACTGCCGGAGCTGGCCAGCACAAGAAGACTCGGGATCCCGATCCAGATGTCGTCGAATTGGTGAAACGCGCGGTGAAGAGTGTCGCTCAAGAGCGAGCCAAACTGCTCGATCTGGATACTAATGTCATCGTCGATTTGGGACTGGACAGTCTCGAGCGACTCCAAATCGCACACGTTTTGGAAAATTCTGTCGGAGGTCGTTTTCCCGAAGAGGTCCTTCAGGAGATCGAAACGATTCGCGAAATTGCGGAAGCGATCGAGAAGCTGTTCGGTAAGGATCGCATCCGAGACGATCTTGCTTCGCCCGAACCTTCGCAGCCCGAGGAACGGGTCATTGCTCCCGAGGATTATCATTTCGATCTCATGCCGGAGTATCGGAGACTGAAGCAAACCAAGGCTCAGTTCGCGCTTACGGGATTACCCGATCCGTACTTCTCCGTTCATCAAGGTTTGACTCGCGATACGACCATCGTCGATCATCGCTCGCTGATCAGTTTCGCAAGCTACAACTATCTTGGCATGAGTGGCGATCCGGCCGTGACCGACGCAGTCATCGAGGCGGTTCGCAAGTACGGCAGCAGCGTGTCGGCGTCGAGGCTTGTTTCAGGCGAAAAGGATCTCCACCGAGAGCTCGAGCACGAAATCGCCAACTGGGTCGGTGTCGAAGATGCCATCGTGATGGTTGGCGGCCACGCGACCAACGAGTCGGTGATCGGTCACATTGTGGGTCAACAAGATTTGATCTTGCATGACTCGTTGTCGCATAACAGCATTGTCCAAGGAGCCATCCTGTCTGGCAGCCGCCGCAGGGCCTTCCCTCACAATGACTACGTTGCTCTCGACGAAGCGCTCAAGGAACTTCGCAAACGTTATCGGCGTGTGCTGGTGATTGTCGAAGGGGTCTACAGCATGGACGGTGACTATCCCGACCTTCCAAAGTTTGTTGAAGTGTGCAAACGGCATCATTGCTGGTTGATGGTCGATGAAGCGCACTCGATGGGGACCATGGGCATGCATGGCCGCGGGATCGCCGAGCACTTCGGTGTCGCTCCCAAAGATGTCGATATTTGGATGGGTACGTTGAGCAAGTCCTTTGGCTCTTGCGGTGGATACATCGCTGGCAACGCCTCGCTGATTGAATACTTGAAATACACCACCCCGGGATTCGTATTCAGTGTCGGTTTGTCACCACCCAACACGGCCGCTGCACTGGCTGCAATTCGAACGTTGAAGTCCGATCCTGGTCGAGTCGCGAGACTCAAAGAAGCATCGAGACTCTTTTTGACCGAAGCCAAGAAGCGGGGGCTCAATACCGGCAGCAGTCACGAAACACCGGTCGTTCCCGTCATCACCGGCAACTCCTTGGTCGCGCTCCAGCTTTCGCGTCGGATGATCGACTCAGGGGTGAATGTTCAGCCGATCCTCTATCCAGCCGTCGAGGAATCCGCCGCAAGGTTGCGGTTCTTCATCAATTCGACCCATTCCAATCAGC
>JALOQW010000320.1 GCA_025459275.1 Pirellula sp. | reverse complement strand
TATTCTGGATGTTCGTCACATAGCGTCGCTGTTTGTCGGTCAGGGTCTCGATTCCTTGCAGCACTTCGCTGAAACCGAGAATGCTGTTTAAAGGAGTCCGAAGTTCGTGGCTCATGTTGGCAAGGAACTCTCCCTTCAATCGATTGGCTTCGAACAATTGCAAATTCAGTCTTGCCAGATCATCCACACGCAGGTCAAGTTCGTTGTTGACGGTTTGAAGCTGTGTTTGGGTTTCCGTCAAGTGCCGCAACATGCGATTGAAGGACTCTGACAATTCCGAGAATTCATCATCGGTATCGACTCGGAATTGCATGTCGGTTTTACCGCTGGTGATCTCTTCGCTAACGAGCTTCAAGTCGGAAAGAGGATTGATCACCAGACGTTTCAACACCCAGTGGATGAAGAAGAGCCCGATGGCCAGCGTAGCAATCCCGATCGATGTCAGTAGTGAGTAGCTCCAGATGCGCCAGATGCGTGTTTCGCCGTATGGTAGCTTGACGCGCACCACCCGGAACGGATCGATCGAAGCACTCGCCGGAGTATCGATCGACGTCGGGAGCTTTGCATGGCAGATCAAGCACGTACGATCGAACGAGATCGGATGATAATAATAGTAGTATCCATCAATCGGACCCGCTTCTTCAAAGATGTACTTGGTGGGATTGGCCAGATTCGAGAGGGGATTCGTGCTCGTCGGAAGTCGCGGTCGATCCGATTCGCCGTTAGCGATCGATTCAAGGTCCGGGGAAGACTTGGTGACGTCCGTCCCGGAATTTTCTGCAAGTCGCTTGACCTCTTCCTCGGCCGCTTCCTGCGCAAGTGAGTCCTGTTCGGCAAGCTTGGCATGGATCTTGACCATCCTGGACAAATCTTCATCGGGGGCGACGGAATCGTTTAGGTATCGATGGTCCAGGCCATCATTGATCCGGAAGATCGAAAACTGGAATCGCGATTCCAGCATGTTTTCGCGAACCGATCGCATCAGTTCCGTTCGGCTGCTGACCAACTTGGGATCCGCATTCGATCCGTCTCCTCCTGGACTAGTCTCGTTCCAAGCCACATGTTTCAACCCGATGACTGCGTTCGCGTAATCCCGCGCAGATTGACGTGTCGCTTCGATCACGAGCCGTTCGGCGACAAACTGCACCGCAAAGAAGCCGAGCACGAGCGAGACGAGCAGCGCCAATCCCAGGAAGAGCAAGCACTTGCTCTCCAGCGACCAATTTCCGAACAACGACTTCAGCAATCCTTACTCCAATGGCATGATGGGACTTCGCGGGTTCCTCCATTGTAGGATACGGTCCCCCCATGCGAAACTTACCCGCGCGTAACAGTCCATGCTACGTAACGTGCACGGCCAATCTATCCGACAGGATCGTCGCAATCGCGAGGATTTATCGATTGCCATTCCATTTATGGCGGACCTTTGTCGAGGGACGGAACCATGATGCCGAAGATCCGCTTTGTTCACCCCTATGAGTCGATTCTTGGGAGCCTTCGGATCATGATCAGCCGCTTTTCCATCGGATTGAAACTGGCAACCCTCTTTGGCGTTCTGGTAGTCGGGCCCCTGACGGCGAGGGGATCGGACCCTAATGTGCGACTGAGGCTTCGCAACATTGACGAGAACCATACCGCGCTTCAAAGTGCTCCCTCACTGCAAGGTGTTCCGACGCTGCAGAATACGATGGACCAGCTCCAGCGGGGCGAGCTCTCCTTGCCGATCGAACTGGATCGGTTGTTTGGCGAGGCGAGCTTCGAGCCCCCCCAAGAATTCCGAGGCGCGGAAGTAAGGCGATGGCAGGACAACACGGGGGCCTACGAGGTCCAGGGACGATTGGCAATTATTTACCCAGACAAGGTAAAAATCCTAAAGCCTAATGGGCGAACCACGACGGTCTCGATGCGACGCTTGAGTTCCAGTGATCAAGCCTACGTACGATGGGTTGCTGAGCAACTGACTCAGACGGGAGTCGGACCGTATACAGCTAATCAAGCCGACGTTGCTGAATATCCGTCGAGATAACCGTTCTGGACAGCCAGCCAGATCAAAAGGCCCTTCTGTGCATGCAGGCGGTTGCCAGCTTGTTGGAACACAAGACTGCGACAGGAGTCCATGACCTCGTCGGTTATCTCTAGTCCCCGACGAGCAGGCAAGCAGTGAAGCACCTTGCAATGATCGGGTGCGGATGCAAGTAGCGTTTCGCTGATTTGATACTGGGCGAAGGCCTGTTTGCGAGTTTCGTTTTCTGCTTCCTGCCCCATGCTCGTCCAAACATCCGTATAGACGTAGTCGGCCCCTCGAAGCATCGAGTGCATGTCTTCGGACTGAACAAAGTCCACTTCCCCATAGTGCCGATGCACCTGGTTCAGGAACGCAGAATGCATTTGGTACGCTTTCGGGCAGGCCAGGCGAAACTTCATTCCAGTCATATGCGCTGCCTGGATCAACGAACGCACCACATTGTTTCCATCACCCACAAACGTGAGTTGTTTGCCGCGCAGATTGCCATCGGAATCCTCGAGCATGGTCAAGACATCACCCAAGGCCTGACACGGATGAGCTTCATCGGTCAAGCCGTTGATCACCGGGATCACGTCGTGAGCCGCGAGTTCGTTGACCGTCTTTTGAGAGATCGCTCGGCACACCAAGAAATCGCAATACTCGCTCAATACTCGAACAAAGTCTGCGATGGTCTCTCGTTCTCGCCAGCCAACATCGTTCGTCAGATAGATGGCGGTTCCGCCGAGTTGGGCCATGCCGGCTTCGAAACTGACTCGGGTTCGCAAGCTGGCCTTCTCGAAGATCAGTGCCGTCGTTCGGTTTTTCAGTAGATCCGGTCGCTCTCCTTTTGCCAGTCGAGCCTTCAAGGATCTCGAGACATCAATGATCGAATGGAAATCGTCGTTCGATAGGTCGAACAAAGACCGAAGGTGTTTCATTATCAGTTATGGAGAGATTCGCGATGCGGGGGAGTTGCGGCGTTGGAGAATCTCCGTCCCTACGCCAGCTGTGGTGTAAATTTCCAAAAGCAGCGAGTGCCGAAGCTGGCCGTCGATGATGTGAACTTTCTTGACGCCGCGATTCAACGTAGCCAAACAGGCTTCTACCTTGGGGATCATTCCGCCAGAGATCACACCCGTTCGGATGAGCTCCCTTGCCTCTTCGGCCGTCATCGAATGAATCACGCTGGTTGGGTCGTCTTTGTCACGGCGCACACCATTGACGTCACTGATGAAGATCAGCTTTTCGGCACCAAGGGCTTCGGCCACTGCCATGGCTGCGGTATCGGCGTTGACGTTGTACTTTTGCCCTTCGGCATCAATACACATCGATGGAATGACCGGAATCTGTTCGGTGTAGGTCAGACTCTCAATGGTTTGACGATCCACACGCGTCACTTGACCTACATAACCCAAGTCGATCGGTTCGCTTCCTGGTTCTTCCAGCAGCAGTTTCTCACCGAACAACACATTGGTGGTCTGGAAATTGAGATTGATGGCCCGGCCTCCAAATCGCTCAATCTCGTCCGTCAAGTGCTTGTTGAGATCGTAAGCGAGCGTCTGTTCGACGATGGCAAGGGTTTGGGCATCGGTAACGCGTCGCCCTTTGATCCAAGTCGGTACGATCTTCGCCGCTTCCATCGCCTTATTGATGGAGGGCCCCCCTCCATGGACAACAACCGGACGCATGCCGACGGTTTCCATGAAGATGATATCAATCAGTGTATGCCGCATAGCATCCGGGTTGCTCATCAGCGAGCCGCCGAGCTTAATCACCGTTGTCTTGCCCCGGAACCGACGGATCCAACCCATCGCTTCGATGAGGATATCCGCTTTATTGATCGCTTCGACTTCTTCGTTCCGAATGGGGTTCACAATAAACTTCAGGTCGTCGGAAATTGAGTTGGCAAGCACCATTAAACGACATCGCCGACACGTTGGGACGAGTCGGCGACGGTTGATAGGCTGCTTGGAGAATTGTTTAGCGGCTTGGGAAACCCCAGATTGTACTTGTCCTTGCGGCCCGGTGTCAACTGATCGCCGCAGCTCAGGGTAACGGCTTGCTAATGCTCGGTGGCAACGGCTCGCTACTGCTCGGTGGCAATCATTTGCTTGGCCGCTGCAACCAGTTCTGCGGCCCATGGTTTTTCCTGATACAGCAGGATCATGCTGCGTAGCCACTGGTTCCGCTGCTCGCGGGAAAGATGTGTTTCCGCCCATCGCATTTGTGCTTGAAGGGACTCTGCTGCAACGTTTCGAAGGCCGTCGGTAGGCTCTGAGTTTAAGCGTTCGAGAAGCCGCTGCGCAGCGGATACGATTTTGCGTTGCCGAAGACTCATCTCATCGGTCGTCGGGAAAACCACCAGGAGGGCTTGTAGCTTCTTTTTCGCTTCCTGAGGGTTCACGTTGGCCAGTCGTGCACCGTCGACGAAGGCTTGTTCCAGTGCGTCGAGATGCGTCGCCCGCGTGTCGCCCGCGCGTCGCTGCAACTGTCGAATAACTCTGTCGATTTCTATCCCTTCAATGAGCGTGCCCACCTCGGTGGCTCTTGGATCGTCGGGAAACAATTCGATGAAGCGGCGTGCGTTGTCTTCGATCGATTCGATGCGAGATTCGTCCGCGCTCTCCATCGCCTCGGCGATCGGACGATACAGCGTGTCGGGACTTGGGGGGCGCGAAAACCAATAGGCTGCAGCGATGCATGCCAGCAACAAGGCAATGGTGCCACCAATACTCAACCAGTGGTGCTTAGTGTCGTGGTCTTCGCCATCCGAGATGACCAGCGTCGAGCGTTTGCGGTCCGAATCAGTGACCTGGGTGAAGTTCGTGCTGCGGACCTGACCAATCCCACTTGGGATCTCAGGCATCGAAGATACCGGAGACTCCATCGCTAACTGGGTGGCTTCGTGCGGACCAGCGATGCGCGCGTTCTTTGACAAAGGGGGATTTCCTTTGGGCGGCGTTTTCGGAACCTCCGTGGGTGTCTGAACGCTTCCGATCATGCGAGTTCTCTCCGGATCGTCGCTCAAGCCTGCAATCGATGGGTGATCGCTCATGTCCAAGCTGGTCAACTCCGTAGCATCGCGTGCGTGCACGGGATGAGGCTGTTGGGAGTCGGGACGTGAAGTCTCGGGTGTTTGTACTGCCGTCATGGTTCCCATTCTTGACAGGCCCACGCGCAGCGATTGCAGACGCTTGTTGACGACAATCGCCGTGGGTGGACGTTGCGAGGGATCGCGCCGAAGTAGTTCTTCGATCAGATCGCTGAATTCCTCTGGGCACTCCGGCGCAAGTTCTCGAAGCGGTGTGAAGCTTCCATAACGCACGTTGAACAGAATCTCTGGAACGTTGCTGCCAATAAATGGGGTACGTCCGGCGATCGATGCATAACAGATGGCCCCGAGTGCATACAGATCGCTTCGAACGGTTACGGGTTTTCCTTCGGCTTGTTCCGGTGGCATGAAGTCTGCAGTGCCGAGGACAGAACCCGGGACGGTCTGCTCCGTGGATCCGAAGAGCTTTGCGATGCCAAAGTCGGTCAGCT
>JALOQW010000038.1 GCA_025459275.1 Pirellula sp. | reverse complement strand
TCAAACTGCTTGCCCAACTCCTCGATGATGGGTTGCTGCGGCTGCTGCTGGAAGGATCGCATGTCCAATCCCCCCATCATTTTTGCTTCCGTTTTGAGCACGCCAAGCTTTCTTCGAGCAGGCTTTGCGACGGTTGTTAGCGAACGTGCCAGTTCGTATTCGACTGGAATGCCTGGCTCGAAGAAGGGGATGACCACTTTTTGGAGTCCGCTTCGGAAGGCAGCTCCCAACATGATCGGTTGGTCCGAGATAGCCCCGCGTTCTCGAACACGAACAGTTTGTGGAGTGATGCCATACTGCTGTTCTGCTTGTTTCTCTTCTTCGCTGGATGGTGCGATCGAATCGTAAATGCGCACTTCCATGGGCACGCCCGATTTGGTTGCCGTTGACTCGAACTCTTTGAGCAACGAGACCAGTTCGTACTTCGACTTGGCGTACATCTCCGGTACTTCGTCGGAAATGTAGGCTTCCACCACGATGTCTCGATCCTTGCCCAAGCCGCGAATCATCTCCGTTGTTACTGGCGACAACGAACTGACCTGCAGCTCCGTCGCATCTTTGCGGATATAGTCGCGGTTGCGGAAGAACATGCTCCCGGCAATCACTGTTACGAGCAGCAGAAGACTCCGAACGACGTAGTGCAACCAACGGGTGCTTCCATCTTTCCCGCTGTTCCAGTGACGTTTACCGATCAGAATCATGCAGAGGTAAAGACCGAAAATGGCAACCAGGGAAAAGTAGGTTAGCCCTGACAAGCTGATTACGCCGCGACCAAAGTCGTCGAAGCGTTCGGACAAGCTAAAGTTCTTTACTTCGCGAGCGATGGGACGAGCTACGATCGTGTCGGCTTTGGCAGCGAAGGCGAGCGGTGCGTTGAACAGAGCACCCAGGATGAATCCAACGGTCAAGTTGTTGGTCAAGAACGAGGCCACCATGCCGAGGGCAATCATCGCCAAACCGATCAGCCAGTACCCCAAGTAGTTGGTGAAGAACAGCCCTGTGTCCACTTCACCCGTAGTCAAAAGGGCCAAAACGACAAAATTCGATAGCTGCGAGAAAAGAAGCGAGACCGTATAGATCGCTGCGGCGGCGACGTACTTGCCAATTACGATATCAAAGTCATCGGCTGGCAACGTCAACAGCAGTTCGTCGGTCCCTTGCCGTCGTTCTTCCGCCCAGATACTCATCGTGATGGCGGGAATGAAGAACAACATGATGTACGTGAACCATTTGTTCAACTCCGATAGGGTTCCCAGGTTAGAGCTGAAAAACTCATGCGGCCAAAAGGCAGCCATGCTTGTCAACAGCACGAACAAGCACAGAAACACGTACCCTGTGGGGTTGGAAAAATAGGCGTAGAAGTTCCGCTTGACGACCGCGAACGCCACTGGGCGGACATAGGCAAGGACCAAAACCACTGCCAGCAAAAAGCCCAAGAACAAGATATCAAGAAACAAGAGTCCAATTAAAGCACTTGCAATCACGTTTCGATGTCCTTACTTCAATCGATTCCAGTTACTCAAAGGAGATGGGCTCTAGGCGATCACGCAGCAGCGCCGGTCAGCTTGTGGAAGGCTTCGGTCAAGTCGCCGCGAACCTTCTTCAACTCTTCAACGCTTCCTTCGAAGACCTTCTTGCCTTCGTTGATCATGATGACCTTGCTCGCCATCGCTTCGACCTCTTGCAGAATGTGGGTCGATAGAAGGATTGTTTTCGTCTCCCCCAGCTTTCGCATGGTGTTGCGAACCTCTCGAATCTGGTTGGGATCCAGGCCCGCGGTCGGTTCGTCCAGGATAAGCACATCTGGTTCATGCAATAACGCTTGAGCCATGCCGACACGTTGACGAAAACCTTTCGACAGCTTGCTAATGGCCTTGTGCAACACCGACTTCAGGTCGCACAATTCGACAACGGCCTCGATGCGTTCCTTGCGGTAGGAAGCCTTCATGCCTCGAGCCTCGCCGAAGAAGTTCAGCAATCCAAACGGGGTCATATCAGGGTAAAGGGGGCCGTTCTCCGGTAGGTATCCCAAATGCTTCGAGCCCGCGATCCGATCGGAAAACATATCGTGGCCGGCAATTTTTGCGGACCCTTCGCTGGGTGAGAGATACCCAGTCAACATTTTCATCGTGGTGCTCTTTCCTGCTCCGTTCGGACCCAAGAAAGCGACCAATTCCCCTTTTCTCACGGAAAAGGAAATATCTCGGGCCGCAGCGAACGGGCCGTAGAATTTTGACAAGCCGATGGCTTCGATCATCGGCATCGAGCTAACGTTCGAATCCGCCATGGTGGGTGACCATTCCTTTGGATTTAACGACTAAGTCTGCGTAACGGGGTCGAAAGTATACCGGGATCCTTTGATCCAACAACGTGACCTCAAAAAACCCTTCATTTTGGCGCTTGTACGCACGTCGTCGCGGACCAGTTCGGTTGATTTCCAAGAAAATCGCTCCTTGAGCGTCCTCCCTCGAGAGCTTCGGTCGGGTCCGCGGCCGGGCGCAACCTCACTGGCCGGTCGGAATACTGCTCTTAGAAGGTGCGGGTCGGGATCCCCCTAATCCCCGGGCGAACACGACCGCGTCAACCATAACCGCTCCTTGCCGTTTCAGGACGGCAGCCGCTTGATCGAGCGTAGCCCCCGAAGTCATGACATCGTCGACGAGAAGGAATCGCCTCCCTTCGATTCGATCCTTATGTTTTTGCGCAATACGAAATGCATCTTTCATGTTCACGACTCGCTCGGCGATGGTTTTCATCCCTTGCTTCTGTGTCCAGCGAGTCCGTTGAAGCCACGCGTCTTCGACTCGACTGCCGACGGTGGAAGCAATGCTGGAGGCGAGAACTTCGGACTGGTTGTATCTCAGGGTCAGTCTTCGGAACCAGTGCTGTGGAATCGGTATCAATGCATCGTAATGCTCTGGGGCGAAAGCTGTCGCATGAATCAGCCACTCCGCCATGGCTTTCCCGACCTGACGGGCCATGGATTCGCTGTGAGGCTCCTTCATCTTCCGCGCGATCCGGATCGCATCGTTCGCATAGGTCGTATATGCGAAGACGCGAGTCATCTCATACCGTCTTTTTTGGCAATGCGGACAAGCGGGCCTCTTCCTGCGCGACGGCTTCGTCTCATGGAGTGACTTTCTCTCCAACGGGGCCCCACATCGCAGGCAACCATCCTCAATAGGATGGATCCTTTCAAAGCAGTCCTTGCAAAGTGAACGAAGTTGAGGAGCAATGAGAGGCTGCGAACACAACGCACACGCGCGAGGAAAGATCAGATCGAGCCACTCCACCCAAGGCGCTATGGGCATGCGATACTCCCTCCAAGCCCCATCAGTCGATGTCGATCACAAGCTTGCCTTGCAAAATTCCACTTTTCGCAACGGTGTTGGATTCTTGCAGACGGTGAGCTTCAGCGGATTCGCCCAACGGCAAGACTCGATCGATCTGGGCCCGCAGCTTGCCACTGTCGATCCAATGATTGATATCCATCGCTGCCTGCTGTTGGATCTCAGCGGCAACCGCAAACATGGCAAACCCCAGTAACGAGCACCCCTTGACATAGAAGGGGCCGACCGGGAAAGGTGGCCTTGCATCTCGTCCGGCCATCAGGACCATCCGGCCGTTCGGGGCTAAACCGGCAACTGCTAATTCAAAGTCCGGTTCGCGCAATGTCTCCCAGAAGACATCCACTCCATGAGGCGAGAATCGAGCCAAGGCTTCCTTCGTTTCGGTCGTTCGGTATTCAATGACTTCGTCGGCTCCAAGTTGACGACAGCGATCTGCTTTCTCGGGACTACCTGCGGTTGTGATGACTCTGGCCCCCACTGCTTTGGCCATTTGGACGACCATGGCTCCAACTCCGCCTGTGCCTCCCCGCACAAAGACCGTTTCGCCAGGTTGCAATTTTGCACGATGGAAGAGACCGAGATGGGCAGTGATCCCCACCAAAGCCGTGGCTGCAAGGTCGCGATCATTGACGGAATCTGGGGACGGGTAAATCCAACGCGGTTCGATGGCGGCGTATTGCGCAAAAGTCCCTTGCCGTCCCATCAGCCCTTGGTTGGATCCCCAAACGCGTTGCCCCTCATGCAAATGACTCGCATGCTTGCCAACGCGAACGATTTCCCCCGCGAAGTCGCAACCGATGACGAATGGATTGGGGAGGGGCCAGTAGTTGGCGCCGTTTCGAATGTACGTGTCGATCGGATTCACCGACGCGGCACGAACACGCACCAGAACATGGCTGTCGTCGCAGTGTGGATCAGGGATTTCGCCAACCTGAATGCAGTCGGGCGGTCCTGGCTGGGTGATAAATGCGGCTCTCATCGTTCCTCTTAGCGTATAAGCGACTTGCTCAATTCCCCTGGCATTTCTCGCACGTATCGAGGGACCGCATAGCCGGACAACTGCTCTCGCATGGCGTTGACAAGCTCAATCCCAAGGCTCTCCGGGCATTCGAAATGCATCGCACCTTGCACGCGATCCAGTTGATGAAGATAGTACGGAAGGATGCCTACGTCGATAAGCCGCTTGGAAAGATCGATTTGGTCAGGAAGCGTGTCGTTGACACCACGCAAAAGGACTGCCTGGTTCAGCTGCAGGATACCTGCTTGCTGGAGATCTCGTGCTGCCGTCGCTACGGTGGCATCGATCTCCTGAGCATGATTGATGTGCCACACCATGACCGTTCTCAATCGATTGCCACCCAGGATTTCCAATAATGCGTCATCGATTCGATGGGGGATCAACAGCGGAAATCGAGTGTGTACTCGAAGACGCCGCACATGCGAAATGGACTCGATCGCGTCGATCAGCTGCCTAAGCCTGCCGTTACTCAACGACAGAGGATCCCCACCGGACAGAATGACTTCTTCCATCGATGAATCGCGCTCAATGGATTGCAATGCCGTCTGCCATTGCAACCATGACTTTGGCTTTTCGTCGTAAGGATAATGTCGACGAAAGCAGTATCGACAGTGCACTGCGCATGCGCCGGTGGTTATCAGCAACACACGGGATGCATACTTGTGGAGAAGCCCTGGTACCACTTCACTTGCCGAGTCCCCAACCGGATCCACCAGGAAGCCTTCATCGATGAGCTGTTCGTCGCGGACTGGAAGCACTTGAAGCAAAAGCGGGTCGCGTGAATCTCCCTTGGTCATCCTCGCCGCGTATTCTCGCGGAACCAACAACGGAAACGAACTTGTCGGGTCGCATTCTGGAACTTGGGCGGGAGTCAGCTCCAGAAAATCTAAGAGCTCGTCCACTTTGCGGAAAGCGTGCTGCAACGAACGCTGCCAAGTCGACTCGTGCGATGCTGTCGATTCCTGCATACGTGGAGTCATACTAGCCGACATCGCTCGACTCGGCTCGAGAAAGAGATGGCAAGTATTCGTTGATGACGAAGATGATGATGGCCACAACAAACGGCAAGAGATAGTAAATCAAGCGGAAGAGGATAACCGCGCAAAGGACTGGTCCCGTATTGCTGGAATCAGGTCCTTCGAGGAACGTGAGCAGTATCGCTTCGAGAAGTCCATAGCCGCCAGGAACGTGCGTCAGGACCGCAGCAATTTGGGCTGTCAAGTAAGCGATGAGGACCGTCGAGAAATTGATTTTGTCAGGACCTACCACGTCGGGTGGCAACAATGCGTATAGAGTGGTTGTCGCCAGCAGGAAGTCTCCAGCGGAAACCGTCAATTGCATAGCCGACAATCGAAACGGTGGCAGCGATACCGAGAAATCTTTGAATCGAATAGGTTTGCGGATCAGGATACAGGAGAGAAGATACGCGCCGACACAAGCAAGAAAAATCGTTCCTAGCAGTTGTTGGGACAAGGACACTTCCCCCCAAAGCTTGGATTCGAACTTCAACATTTCAAGGACGTCCTGCGGCAAGTGAACCGGAAGGACCAAAAATGCGATCCCCGCTAGCAGGAATAGGCCCAGCCAGAACGTAATCGATAGGATCGATACAAGCGCGATGATTTCCAGCGTCGAAAATCCCCACTTGGAATACATGCGATATCGGACAACGTTACCACCAAAAAGCCAACCCAAGACGTTTCCGCAAGAGTAGCCGACAATGGCCCCGGCCATCATCCTGGAGAACGGTAGCTTCTTCTTGAGATGTCGAATCGCGATCCAATCGTAGCCGGTGAGAATAAGGTAGTTGAGCGCCGTCAACAGGATCGCGACCACGACATGGCTTATAGGCAAGCTATCAAAACCGCGCTGAACATCGTCCCAGGTCACCCCCTTTAGTTTCTTTGAGACAAACCAGAACGCGACCGCCATGATCATGATGACGGCCGTGATCTTTCCTGTCTCCCCTAGTCTCCCAACGAGTGTCCCTGCACTTCGATTGGGCTGCGTGGCATCATCAACGGGTACATGAGGATTCTCATTCGAACGGGATGGTTCTGATGAGTGGGGGTCTTGGTTGTCAACGGCTGGCATTCTGTGGCAATCCGGGAGGGACGCACCGGGAAACACTCAGCTTCCCAAAGATCGTTAAGGTACGCAATCTGCGTCTACTTTGGTAGCTCACCTGAAATTGAGGATTTTTCCGTTGGCAACATCCGATAGAAATTTCCTGGAGTAGGGCGGTCTCCCATGCCCCAGAAGTTCCCATGTCGCACGAGGTGAGTTGCATGACCATCGGATCGGTTGCACGGTTTAGCGCATCGGTTGCTAGGCTAGGTTCCTTAACCACGTTGGCAGTCGGCATCATCGCGCTGCAAGGTTACGGCCAAAGTCGCAGCGAAATCATCGTTCCTGGGACCGGTATCCAGCTAAAGCAAGTCGGGGATGACTTCGAAGACGAGGCATGGGAGTACATTCCGCGAGACCCGAAAAGCACCGAGGATATCGATGAGAACCAACGCATGCCGATGGGGAAATCGACAAATGGGCGCTGGTACGAAGGGGCTAAACGGGGACATCCAGACGTTGTGAAACGCGTTCCAACGCCCCCTGGCGGGATTCCTGGCAGCGAAGGCTCACTGTTGATGCGGTCCCTCTTCACTGGTATTCCAAACCGCCCAAGCCGAAAGATGCACCAGGATGACTTTATCTGCAACGTCCAATATCGCCTGGGCGGGACTCTGAAGGTGTCTCAGACTCCCAACATCACCACTCGAGTTTTCATCCCACCCTTGGACGAATGGGAAAACCGAAACGGCCCACACTTTGCGTTCCGAGCGGCCGTGGAAACACGCGTTGCTGAGAAAAAGCAGGTCCTGTTCTTCACGAATAATTCGGAAAAGGACGAAGTTTACTGGCCAGGTTTATTCATTCTTCGCGGCACGCGCCAGGTTGAAGGTCGCATGGTCCCCTACGCGTATTTCCGCGTTCGTGCAGATCGAAGCGGTGGCGATTTCATGGGCCCTGAAATTCCGGAAACCGGCTGGTGGACGCTCGGTTTGACCTTCACGCCCGATGGACTTGTCCATTACTTTGCCCGCCAAGGGGTCGACGAGCTGACTCGGGATGACTACATCGCCACCGCGATGCCTTATGGCTATCGTTGTGAAGAGCTTCGATCCTTCTTTTACAACGTCGTCAACGGAGACAACGGACGGGACTGGAGTACGGACTGGATCGTTGACGATCCGAAGCTCTACGTGGTCCAAAGCCCACGCGTGGCCAATCGGAAATAGGCTTAGCCCGCTTCAGTGTTTCGAGGATGCCAATCGCGCAGCGACCAGAATTGCCTGGACCATCCCACCGCAGTCGGCGATGCCTTTCCAAGCGATATCGTGAGCGGTGCCGTGCGCGACGCTCGTTCGAACAATCGGTAAGCCGAGCGTGATGTTGACCGCCTCGAACATATCCAGAAGCTTTAGTGCGATATGTCCTTGATCATGGTACATCGCAACGACGACGTCGAAGTCGCCGCGAGCAGCAATCGGCATTAAGGTGTCCACGGGCAGGGGCCCTGACACGTTCCAACCGAGCTGCTTGGCCTTCTCGACGGCAGGACGGATGGTGCGTGATTCCTCATCTCCGAATCGTCCCGATTCGCCTGCATGAGGATTCAACGCGGCGACGGCAATCTTGGGCTCCATCGGTACTCCCAGACTCGCTCGGAGAGTGGAGAAAAACTCCCTTGCCAATCGGATCTTTGCGAAGATGCTGTCAACGGTTAATTGTTGAAAGACCTCGCGAAGTGCGCAATGCAAGGTGACATGCACTACCCCTAAACCCGCTGGGCCTCCATGGTTCGGTTTCCCCGGGGGCAAGTACAACATCATGGCCGATGCATCGGTGCCACATAGGTCCGCAAGCAACTCCGTGTGCCCCGGCCACTCATGTCCGGCGCCGCTCAGCGCCACCTTGTGTAGGGGCGCGGTTACCATACCGTCCAATGCACCCTTCAAACACAATTCCACACCTTTGACAACATAGTCATAGGCTGCTTGTCCAGCTCGATAATCGACCGTGGGAACGAACTTCGGTCCAACGACTTGTTCAACGGTGGGATCGCCCGTCTCTAAGCAATACAGGGTCGACCGCTTGAGAGGCTGGGTTAGTCGGTGATGATGCTTGGCCTCTGCAATCGTTCGAAAGGGATGTACAGAGATGTCGACACGTAGGAGGTCGCTAGCTCTCTTCAGGATGGCGGAATTTCCGATCGCGATGGGGACGCATTCCTGAAATGGTATACCGGAAGCGATAGCCCCAATGATGACCTCGGGGCCGATACCAGTGGGGTCTCCCAAGGTAACGCCAATCCACGTTTGGCTTGGGTCACGTTGCGGAATCACGATGGTCCGATTGCGGTTCGAGCAAGTGCTGATTCGATGGATCGCGCCAATTCCCCTGCCCGCGTGGCGCCGATCCAGTAATTCAAAATTTGGCCTTCGCGATCGAGAAGGATGGTGGTCGGATAGGCGAAGCCACGTTGTGATAGGGTTTTCGCAACTTGGATTCGGGAAAATTCTACAGGATCGCAATAGATTGGATGATTCTTCTCGGGGCCAGCGATCATGGCCTCGGTATCCTTTTGCAGCTGACCGACATCGTCTGGCGCTGTCGAAGCACACGAGATACTGACGATGCAGACTTCATCTTGTGTCGAATATCGAACGGCAAGTTTCTCAATCTCCGGATACTCCGTTCGACATGGAGGACACCATGGTCCCCAAAAGTGTAGAAGCACAAATTTACCTCGAGCGTCGGAGAGGTTGAATGGAGATTCGGTGTTGATTAAAGGTTGCAGATCGAGGTCAGCGATGGGTTGTCCAATCACGCGTGATCGTTCGCTCCCCAGGTAGATCAATATGCACAAGCCGGTCAGCATGAACAGTCCTGCCCAGAACAGGTGCCGATACGATGGTTTCGGCGGTTTCTCCGCAATGGCTTCGAACTGGGTCATGGGAGCACTCATAGGAGGCGTTGAAATCTCTAACGTTCACTTGGAAAAAAGGGAGACTCTGTATTCTCTTGCCCGGGAAGGATACACTGGGAGGATACACTGTAGAGTGACGTTGGAAAAAGACTAGCGGCTCCCCCCTCAAGGAATGGGGCTCTCCCCATTTTTGCTTCATGCGATGTCCTTTTTGCGGCAATGATAACGATGGCGTCCGGGATTCTCGACTAGTCGAGGATGGACGCGCGATCCGCAGACGACGATTCTGCAATCATTGCAAACGTCGTTTCACGACCTACGAGCGTGTCGAAGGGTTACTGCAGGTCCGCAAGCGGGACGGCACGTGCCAGGACTTTAGCCGCTCCAAAATTGAGAGGGGATTGCAGTTGGCGTGTTGGAAACGCAAGATCAAACCTGAGGAGATCCAGCGTCTTGCCATCGAAATCGAATCCCACATCCTCGACAACTACGAGCGGGAGGTCCATTCGGAGGAGATCGGCAATCTGTGCATGCAGTATCTGCGAGAGTTGGACGAAGTTGCCTTCGTCCGATTTGCAAGCGTTTACCGAAGCTTCAGCGATGCCAAGGATTTCGTCAACGAGTTAACCCCCATCTTGACCCCGACAGACCCGAGCCACAAAGGAAAGCATCGAACGGACTCCGATTGACAGGAAATTCCGATTGACAGGAAAGATCGAGTGGAAGCGAAGACGTTCATCAACTTCATCATCGTCGATTTCCGAGTCGAGCTTATTCGAATCCTTACACAGATCGGGTATCAGGGCTGGCTGGAATGCAGATCGGGTTTCCCGTCTTTGTCGGCGTCGATCTTCTTCAAGTCGATGAAGGTGTATGGGCGCTGGTATGCTTCCTGGCTCCCTTTGGCATACGAAACCCATAACCGAAGATCCGTTGCATCGTAGACGACGTTTTCGACATTGCCTCCCTTGATGGGAATGCTGTTTGCCAACGCGATCATTTTCTCGCCGTCTAATTTGCCTCGTTCCTTCTTCAAGGTCGGGAACGCGCCTCGGCCTTCGTCGTTGTAGACGACGCATGAAAGGACATTAGGCGCAAACTCGTCCGATGGGTCGTTGTCTTTCCAAATCTTGATCCGTTGATCGATCGGCTCCGGTGTGTGGGCTCGTACCTTGACGGCGCGAAGCTCCTTCTTTCCATCGCCGAAGACGTAGTGATAACGTTTGGTATGGGCATGCGACTCGAAGATCGAAAGGGCCTTGGTTAGGGAGTCAGCATCGTAGAGCATGCTTCGAAATAGGACGGTAAAGTGCGGCGCGTGAATCGCATACGGAGCTTCTTTGGCGGAGGCGTCTCCCATTTCTGACAGGGCGATGCCATTAGCATTCATGCCGGTATGGGCACCAATCATTCCCGCGAACGATGGGACAATATGAGGTGTCCCATCGGCAGGTAGGTACAACACGATCATCGGAAACTCATGGGCTCCTACCTTCATGCTCCAGTCGAGATTGCGGGTCTGGTACAGGTGCCCATCCACCGTGGCTTCCCCCCACGCTGCAATGCTGCTGCACGAATAGGGCATGAGGAGGGGTATCGCATGCATGGCTTGCAACGTGCGTAGAGGCAACCCAGAACCATCGGCCAACCCAGCCAATTCCTGCTCCACCCGGTCGTCACCATAAGCCACCGAACGGGACCAAACCTCCAGCAATGTCGGCTCGTCGGTATGGAGCTCAGATAGGATTCCAGCCAACGCAGCCGGCACAAACTGGTGCATTTCCTTGGAGAACTGGCGGCCGAGATGATACCCCATCTCATACGGTGTTCCTCGAACCACAATCAGCGGAAAAGCCGAATCACCCTCTCCAACCGTCATTCGATGACCACTCCCACCAATCGCTTCTGGCGTGGCAAACGGCTTGGTAGCCGCCGTCTCGGCTCTCTGGAGAGCTTGCGGCTTCGACTCTTGCCCGAACGCGATGAGGGGTGCCGCCAACAGCAGGAAACTGCTTCCCATGGTCGCAAAAAACCAGAATCTGAGACTGCCTTTCATCGTTCAATCCTTTCACTCAGGTGAGCTGCCCACCCGGTCGCCACCGGGAAACCAAAATTTACCATTGTATTTTGGAGTCAAATGCTAGACTCGCGATTTGCACTATCGTACACTGCCTTCATGGGTGCTGTTATCCCCTTATCGAAGTCTTAGTGTCGCTTTTCTGCACTTTCGGAGGTTCACATGAAGAGATCGTTACCGCGATCCGGATTCACACTAGTGGAGTTGCTAGTGGTGATCGCGATCATCGGCATATTGGTAGGACTGCTGTTGCCGGCAGTGCAGGCCGCTCGGGAAGCAGCTCGTCGCATGAGCTGCAGCAACAACATTCGCCAGATTGGATTGGCCCTCCACAATTTTGAGTCAGCATTCAAAAAGGTTCCGACCTGGGGCAAGGAATTTGCCTTTACAGATGCTTATGCAGCGCAAGGAAACCCATTCTTCATGGCTACGGCGGATGCGCGCAGGCCCTTTGGCGTACTTGGGCAACTTCTGCCTTACATGGAGCAAGACAACATCTACCGCTTGTTTGATCATCGCAAGCCGTTGATCGATCCAAGAAATCTGCCACTACCCTTCCCAGGCGGTCAACTGCCGCCAGCAGGAGTCGTGCCGATTGCAACCTTCCAATGTCCGTCCACTCCACAGGTGCCATCCGATTACGGTCCCTACTTGTCCGCGGGTGGAATTCTTCCATCCGGCACCGTGTTCAATCTCCCTCGCACCGACTACGTTCCGCTTCGAGGTATCCACTCGTCGTTGAATCTGTGTATTGGAGATACAACAGGCACGAGTCACAACGCCATGCTCGGTGCTCCGGATCCGTCATCGAATCCAGCCCTACAGCCAACAGCCAAGATTGTGGCTGACCCCTTTATCAAATTTTCGGCTGTGACGGATGGCTTAGCCAATACGATCGCATTCACCGAGATTGCTGGCAAGCAGCAGCTGTTCTTCAATGGGCGCAAACTTCCTGGTAGCTGGACCACTTCGCCTCCAGGTTTCACCCTGAACTCCTTCTATGGTGACTGGAACATTGCTCGCCACCCTCGGGGATTAAGCGGTGCGAACATTGCCAATCCACAACAAGCAGGATGCTCAGTAATCAACGTTTTGAACCAGGATAACCCCTATTCATTCCACACAAGTGGCGTTCAGACCCTGCGCGGCGATGCTTCGGTCGTCTTCATGTCGAATAGCACAGAGACACGTGTCTTCATCGCCTTCGTGACCCGCGATGGGGGCGAGATCTTCGAGAACCCAGAATAGGATTTCTTGACTCACCAACGCAACAGAATAGCGAGATAAATGGATCCGCCCCGGCATCGCCGGGGCGGATTTTTTATACAATAACGGACTCTACTTCCCGCTTTCCAAGGAATGCCCCAGCAATGCAAAGAACACAAAGATTCACCTTTTCCTTATGCCTCTCGTTTGCGTTACTTGCCGCTACCTTTACTGGCTGCGAATCCGGAATGACCCTTTATGACATACCCGGATCCATTAGCATTGATGGCGCAGCCCCAGAAGGTGCAACCGTCATGTTCCATCCTACCAATGACAAACTCGGATACGTCGCCACTGCAAACGTGGGTAGCGATGGCAAGTTCAAGATTCTATGCAATGCAAAACCAGGGATCCCAGAGGGTAGTTACAAAGTAACCGTTACTTGGCCAGATCCTTCCAAAAAGCCCACGCAGCAGCAAATGATGACCGGCCTGGTCGACGATGCTCCTGATCTTCTCAAGGGTGCTTATGCGGGCAAAGCGAGCACACCACTAACGATGGACGTCACGCCCTCCATGAAAGAGTTGCCTCCCATCGAAATCAAAACCAAGTAAGTGTCTAGCCCACTTCTTTGCCGTTCAACCCGTTCTTCGACTTTCCAAAAATATTTCCCAGGTGCATCGTGTTGTTAAAGAAACCATTGCTGCTTTGTTGTTTGATCGCAGGCTCCCTGGCGTCTGTCTCTTATGCGGAACCCCCGGCGGGAACCAAGAAGCGTACAGCGCTGGATGAATACGTCGCAAAGAGCGACGCCTCGTACGAGTGGAAGGTTGCGGACACGATTGCAGGACCGGGGATGAAGACGGTTGTGATCCGTTTGCATTCCCAGACTTGGCGCACCGAGAAAGATGTTGATCGGCCTCTGTGGGAGCATTGGCTCGTTGTGTCGATTCCCGACAAACTAACCACCGACCGATGCTTCTTGATGATTGGTGGTGGCAGCCACAACAGCCAGCAACCCAAGGGACCGGACGGGATTGTCGCTGCCATCGCCGCAGCGACAGGAAGCATGGTCGCCGAACTAAAGAACGTTCCGAATCAACCATTGGTCTTTCACAACGATGGCCAGCCTCGAACCGAAGACGATCTGATCGGCTATTCATGGGCGCAGTTCCTCGACTCGGGTGATCCAACTTGGCTCCCTCGACTTCCAATGGTCAAGAGCGCCGTTCGCGCCATGGACTGCATCACTGAATTCGCGGCCACCGAAGCTGGCGGAAATCGCCGAGTTCAAAAATTCGTCGTAGCTGGAGGTTCGAAGCGAGGCTGGACCACATGGATGACCGGAGCCGCTGACCATCGCGTCGAAGCGATCGTCCCGATTGTGATCGACGTAGCCAATGTGCGACCTTCGCTGACCAATCATGCTGAAACTTACGGCTTCTGGGCCGAAGCGATCGGTAACTATTACCAGCACAAGATCCTGCAACGCTTCGATCACCCTCGCCTGCAAGAACTTTACGAGATCGTGGATCCCTATTACTATCGTGATCGACTGACGATGCCCAAATACGTCGTCAACGCCAGCGGTGATCAATTCTTCGTACCAACGTCATCCAAGTTCTATTACGGCGACCTCCAAGGAGAGAAACTGCTTCGATATGTTCCTAACGCCGACCATGGCCTCAAGAACACGGATGCAGTGCAAAGCATCGCGGCGTTCTATCATATGATCAGTACCGGCAAAGCCGTCCCCGAGTACTCCTGGCAGTTTGAAGCGGATGGATCCATTCGAGTGAACTCCAAAACCAAACCAGCCCATGTCGCCGTTTGGCGCGCAAACAATCCCGCAGCTCGCGACTTCCGTTTGGATACCATTGGACCAGCGTTCAAGAGCACCGAATTGCAGGCCAACTCGAATGGAGAGTTCGTCGCCCCACCTGCCCCAGAGCAGCCGGGATGGACCGCGAGTTTCATTGAATTGACGTTTGACGTTGGAGGACCTTTCCCCCTCAAAGTTTCTACCGGAGTGCAGATCACGCCCGATACCCTTCCATTCGAGGATATCGAACTGACCAACGTTCTTTACGAACCCGAGGCCGCTGCTCGCGCCCAAACCGGTAAGTAAGTCCGTCCATATTCCTTTCGGCATCCTCATGAAAACGATCCCTGAGCGATGGTTCGAAACCAGCAATTGGATCGATCACCAATGGGTTCGAGGCCCCGAGTCCTTCGATGTTTCGAACCCAGCGACGGGCAGTCCCATCGCACAGGTCTGGGGTGCAGATCCAAGTCTTCTTGATCATGCAGTTCATGGCGCTCTTCAAGCTCTACCCGCTTGGAGCGCCTGTTCCCCCATGGATCGGGGTGGCATCCTCAAACATGTCGCGTCGCTCCTTCTAGATCGAAAGGACCAGTACGCGAGATTGCTGACTTGCGAGCAAGGCAAACCCTACGCTCAATCCGTGGCCGAAGTGGAGTATGCCGCCTCTTTCTTTCAGTGGTTTGGCGAAGAAGCAAGGAGGATGTATGGACGTATTGCTCCACACCCGGATGCGAATCGCGAAGTTTGGATCGAACGTCGAGCCGTTGGAGTCGCAGGACTGATCACTCCGTGGAACTTCCCACTCGCTCAAGGTGCCAAAAAGATCGCAGCGGCATTGGCGGCGGGTTGCACGACCGTTTGGAAACCTGCCGAACGAACGCCGCTGATCGCGCTTGCCATGGCACCACTTTTCAAGGAAGCAGGAGTCCCCCAAGGAGTCGTGCAAATCGTTCCAGGTGCTGGTAATGTTCTGGGAAAGCCATTGGCCATCCATCCCGACGTCCGCGTATTGAGCCTCACCGGATCCACAAGAACTGGGGCCGCAGTGTTGGCCAATGCAGCTTCGGGAATCAAGCGAGTCGCTCTCGAGTTAGGGGGCAACGCGCCGTTCATCGTACTGCCTGATGCCGACCTGGAAATGGTTGCGGAACAACTGGTGCGAATGAAGTTGTTCGTCTCGGGTCAGGTTTGCGTCACGGCGAATCGCGTCTTCGTGCATCGCAGTTCCGAAGCCAAGCTCCTCGATCTAGTCGCGCAACGCATCGAACATGCTCGCGTTGGAAACGGACTCGATGAAGGAATCGATGCGGGGCCCTTGATTCATGATGAAGCCTGCCAAGGAGTGGATCGCCTCGTCCAGCAAGCGATTGAACAAGGAGCAGAGGTGATCGCGCGGAATATTTCTTACGAGACACAAGACTCGCTTCAAGGTGGATCATTTTATCCCCCAACGCTGCTGTCGAATGTTACGGATGCAATGTCGATTGCTAGAAACGAGATCTTTGGTCCGGTCATTCCTATCCTCCGATACACAGAGATCGCGGACATGATCCGTCGGGCGAACAAGACTCCCTACGGTCTTGCTGGCTATGTTTACGGATCCGACCTGTCTGTTTGCCATGCCGTTGCCAGACGACTAGAGGTCGGTATCGTCGGGATCAACGAGTGGCGTCCACTTCGGGCTGATATCCCATTTGGCGGAGTCAAGCAAAGCGGATTCGGGCTAGAAGGAGGCGAAGAAGGTTTGCACGACTTCCTCACCACCCACGTCATCTCCGCACCGAAACCCGGCTTTTAGCGATTCCGGGGTTCTAGTCTTCTTCAACAGCCTCTCGAATTGCTCGTACGACCGCGTCTCGTCCCATCGAACTCGCAAGAATCCTGGCGGTGTCGACGCCGAGTATCGATGCCACGCGCAGCGCGATATCGACAGCCAAGATTCCCTCAAATTGATTGACCATTTGACCGCCGTAATAGATTGTCTGAGATCGATCAGAGTACCCACTTTCATAGGCATCTCGCATCTCCCGAATCCATCGTTCTGGAACACGTTGCCGGCGACAATAATCGATCGACCAGATCTCTTCCCCATCGCACAACTCGAGCAATCGAAGTGCGTCGATTCTTGAAATCATCATCTTCTACCTACGAGGACATCCACCTGCAAAGAGCACGATT
>JALOQW010000319.1 GCA_025459275.1 Pirellula sp. | reverse complement strand
ATCCCCTTCCGCGTCCAACACTTCTCCCATTTCTTCATCGATTTTGTCAGGGTCTTCGCCAGCTTCCATACGTCGCATGGCTTCCATCATGGCTTCGTTGGGTTCGGCGCCAGTCATCTCGAACATCTTCTTCATGAAGTGGGCCATTTGTCGCGGATCCTCGGATCCGTTTTCATCCAAATGAGGCGCCATCTCCTCCATCAACTGTTCCATTTTGGCTTCATCGATGTTCTCAAATGGATCTGCGGCATCACCTGTTGGTTCCGCCAACCCCTTCGAAATGGCAAAGCGCGAAACCTTTTTCTCCAGTTTGCGATGGCCGCATTTGGGGCAGGCTGGGGGCTGGGGAATCTGCATCGATCGACTGAGGAAGCTGAAAACGGTGTGGCATGGTGAGCAGTAGTATTCGTAAATCGGCATATCCGTACTCCTATGGTCGGCGCGACAGAACGTTGGATTCTTGACCCCTTGGGCCTCCCAGCTATCATTTCACCATGTTTTCAACGAATTTCCAGGGATGCATCGGCTCGCAAGCGGCGGATCCTCCGTTACTTCCGACCCCAGAGCTTTTGGAGGAGCTTGCTGCGATCAGCCAGCGGTTGGAGCATTCGGAGCCCGAAGCCATCTTGGAATGGGCATGGAACCAGTACGGAGAACGGTTCACGATGGCCACGGCGTTCGGTCCCGAGGGGATGGTGATCCTCGAGATGCTATCGCGGGTTGCCCCCAAAGCCCACGTCTTCAACCTGGATACCGGTTATCAGTTTCCGGAGACCCTTGCCCTTCGAGATCGTGTCGCAGCCAAATACGGAATCGAAGTCGAGTTGATGCGTCCTGAGCTACCCGTCGTGGACTACGAAGCACTCCACGGTGGCCCCATTTACAAGACCGATCCGAATCGATGCTGCGGCGATCGCAAGTTGGCGGTCCTGCATAGTGCAGCGTTAGGTCGATATGCATGGGCTAGCGCCATTCGTCGAGATCAAAGCCCCGATCGAGCCATGGCTCCCATCGTCGGGTGGGATCGCAAGTTTCACTTGGTCAAGATCAGTCCCCTTGCCAACTGGACCAAGAAGCAAGTCTGGGATCGGATCATCAAGAAAGAGATCCCTTACAATCCGCTCCATGACCAAGGTTACACCAGCATCGGTTGTTGGCCCTGCACGCGAGCGGTCTTGATGGGGGAAGACGAACGCGCCGGTCGATGGAGCGGCACAGGCAAAACCGAGTGCGGCCTGCACACCCAAGACTAGCCATTGTGGCTCGACGCTCCGCCGTCGAGTCCCCCCTCGCAGTAGGCCGTCGAGTCTTTGTGACCTAGCATAGCAATCTTGGGGACAACCACTTCATGAGCAGGGGCGAATGTGGGATGCAAGCCGCAACGCGGCGTGATGAGAAAGCCCAGGGCAACGCCCTGGGGCAATCGCGAGTTAATCACCTAAAGCCCGGAAAGGGCGAGATCGCTTCTTTCAATTGTTCCAACCAATGCGAATGCGATTCTGATTCGTGCTAACATCGCACCCCTTCAGGGCTTGGAGCCTATGGTGAACCTTGAAACCCAGGGCTCTGCCCTGGGCTATCACATCATGCCCCGTTGGGGCGTTCAGCAACTCTCCTTGCGTACCAAACACTCTTCTGTGGCACGCAACGCTAATGTTCACGCATTCAATTGGATAGCGCATGGAGCTTTGGCAAGGACTACTTCGCTAGTCCGCTTTGCCAGGTGCTGGAGGTGATGCTGCTTGAGGTGATGGCTCCGTCGGTGAGGCAATCGACAGTTCGTATTCCAAGACCCCAGAGGCTTGCAGCACGTCGGCGAGTTCTGCGATGCGGGTCCATTGCTCGATGGCTTGTTCCGTTTCGCGTTCTTGAGCTCGAAGCCAACGCGTGTACGATGCAGCATCTGGCATGCCGCGTATT
Organism: Pirellula sp.; assembly: GCA_025459275.1. Taxonomy (GTDB): domain Bacteria; phylum Planctomycetota; class Planctomycetia; order Pirellulales; family Pirellulaceae; genus JBKCUI01. The sequence goes on along the minus strand of JALOQW010000319.1, from coordinate 3,650 downwards.
CTCGGGGGACGGGGTGCTGTCCGCCACGCTTCCTGCGTTTGTTGAATCGATCGCAGATGTGATTTAAGCTTGATCAAGACTGCAGACGGTTGGCTAGGCGCAATGCTCACGGGTTCTGCACCGAATGTCGTTCTTGCGCCGACGAGCACCACCAATTGCCATCGAGTCCCAGGCTTGCTGAAGGCCCGAACGACCAACTCGACACTGCTTTCTTCCTTGGTCACTCGCCATTCGCACCGACCATTGCCTTGAATGCCTTGCGGATCCGATGGGCTGACCAACCACTCCGACTCATTTTCTGAGTCTGCTTCACCCAAACGCAGGCGAGCCACGCACCAGCCGTTCTTGGCATGGGCACCGCGACCGAATCGGACTTCGCGACGTTGGCCCCACGCTGCGAAACCGATACGTTCGCTCACTGTTAGTGGTTGGGTGGGATCGGCCACGTCCACTTGAGCTTCATCGGTCTCAACAACTTCGTCTCCAGATACCGTCGTGGGATCGGCGTTGTTCGGATCCGTGACCGAGTCAGGCGATGGATTCGACACCGTGAGATCCTCCGCTTCCATGTCAAACTTCGGCGCACCCATTGGTTTAAAGTCGGATATCGATTCAAGGGAAATCGGATCGATCGATAGGGAATCCAGCGACATCGAATCAAGCTGCATCGAATCGAGTTGCAGATCTTGCGGAACTATAGTCGTCAGTTCCTCAGAGGCATCGTCGCTGATCTCAATCGGCACCTCGGCAACTTCTGCAGCAGCGGGAGCCACGGATTCGAGGGCAGCTTGGTTCGAGGTCGAGGTGGCCGGGATTCGAGACCAGTAGAAGCCACCACAGGCCACCAGCAGAAGACCGGCGGCTGATGCGACCCAAGCGATTCTCGTCGGTGTCCATGCCGATCGCCCTCGAGCGGCGGTCGATCGAGGCTTGGGGTTGGTTGGAGCGATCGACTGGAGAGCGAGGCTCGGGGCTGGCGATGGACCTGGGACTGGGGATGGTTGGCAATCTCGTCGCACGGCTTGGACTAGGTTATCCAAGTCGATGAGCCATCCGGTTGGTGACACGATTGTGAAGAGGGTCGTTGGCTGGTCGTTGCGTTGATGCTGCCAGTCTCGTTGGACTTCGGTAGGTGGAGGGCCGAATTGGTGCACGACTTGGCGAACCAACCGGAATCGATCGAGTGGTACAAGCCACCATAGGGTTTGATCGATGGTTGCGAACCGACTGAAGGAAAGGGAATCCGCGAATTGTTTGATTTCTTCATGAATGTTGTCGGAGGAGCATGTGTTTTGCGGGAGTTGCAGCCAAACCGTCTGGGCCTCCTCGATGTGAGCGCGGAATCGACCAGAGGCTGCATATTTTTGAAAATCCTCAGCGGATTCGGGCCCTACGGGCACTGCCAACCATGAACGCCCCGTGCGGTTCGACTGGATGGCACGAACCTGTCGAGGCCGGGAAGGATCCGGTTCGGCCAGAAACGCCCGATCGTCCTCGAATTGCAGAAACATCCATTCATTGGTTGTGTCCGCCGCTTCAGGGGACAGAAATTGAATGATTTGCGTTTGCCAGGGGGTTTGAGGCGTGACAGCAGTGCTCATAGTCCGTTGTGATCCACGAGGACGAGGTCGGGCGATCCAATTGACGGTCCTACGGGTCGCACGTAAACTTTCGCCGGTTTTCACAATGATTTTGGCACAACTCGGGGAGCTTTGCATTCGGCTATGGCAAACAAATTGGTCTATTTCTTCGGCAAATCCAAGACCGATGGCAACGGAGACATGAAGGCGTTGTTGGGGGGCAAGGGAGCCAACTTGGCACAGATGACCAAGATCGGTTTGCCTGTGCCTTCGGGATTCACCATCACCACGGAAGTGTGCGTGAACTATTACAAGAACGGACGCAAGTACCCCACTGAACTCCCTTCGGAATTGGAAAAGGCGGTGAAGTGGCTTGAGAAGGAAACCGGCAAGAAGTTCGGTGACGTCAAGAATCCTCTGTTGGTCTCGGTCCGCTCCGGAGCTCGCGATTCGATGCCTGGGATGATGGACACGATCCTCAACCTCGGACTGAACGATGCGGCATGCGAAGGTCTCGCCGCAGCGACTCACAATGAACGATTCGCATGGGACTCGTATCGACGATTCATCCAGATGTATGGTGACGTTGTGATGGGAGTTCAAAAGCGACACGAAAACGAGCATGAGCCATTTGATGAAGTGATGGATGCTCTCAAGAAAGAGGTCGGCGTCAAAGAAGATACCGATCTGACCGCCCAACACTTGCAAGAGCTGGTCAAGCGGTTCAAGAAACTGATCAAGGACCGCACCGGCAAGGCGTTCCCTAACGAGCCGATGAAGCAACTCGAGGGGGCCGTGAGCGCCGTCTTTGGTTCTTGGATGAATGAGCGAGCGATCCTGTATCGTCAGAAGTATCGCATCCCTGACGAGTGGGGCACCGCCGTCAACGTACAAGCCATGGTCTTCGGCAACATGGGAGACGATTGTGCGACGGGTGTCGCGTTCACTCGCGACCCAGCCAACGGCGAAAACGTTTTCTATGGTGAATACTTGGTCAACGCTCAAGGCGAAGACGTCGTGGCTGGCGTTCGAACACCACTCAAGATTTCCGACATGGCCAAGGACAAGATCCTCGGTCCTGCGTTCAAGGAACTAGTCCAGGTTCGAAAGACGCTTGAGCAGAATTTTGGTGATGTTCAAGACTTTGAATTCACCATTGAAAACAAGAAGCTCTTCATGTTGCAAACACGCAACGGCAAGCGCACCGCGTTGGCCTATGTCAAGATTGCTCACGACATGGTCAAAGAGAAACTGATGACTCCTGAGCATGCGATCAAGTCGGGCGATCCTGAAGCCTTGAATCAATTGCTGCAGCCGATCTTCGATACCAAGGCTTATGACAAAGCCAAGAAGGACGGCCGTCTGATGGCTGTCGGTTTGCCTGCAGGTCCTGGTGCCGCATCCGGTGCCGTGGTGTTCACTGCCGGCAAAGCCGAAGAGCTCGCAGCCAAGGGACAACACGTCGTCCTGGCTCGTATCGAAACGAGCCCTGAAGACTTGCGAGGGATGATCGCCGCTGACGGGATCTTGACCGCTCGCGGAGGTGTTTCCAGCCACGCCGCTCTCGTTGCTCGTCAAATGGGCAAGGTCTGCGTCGCGGGTGCTGGCGACATTGAGATCGATTACCACAAGAATGTGCTTCGATGCAAAGGGGTCACCATCAAGGAAGGGGAGCCCATCAGCATCAACGGCACGACCGGTGAAGTGTTCCATGGCAAGATTGACACTGCGGACAGCGAACTCAAACAAGTTCTCGTCGGTGGCACACTCAAGCCCAAGGACAGCAAGGTCTTCCAATACTACGACTTCATCATGAAGTTGGCGGACAAGTATCGAACCTTGGGACTTCGCACCAATGCGGATCAACCCGATCAAGTTCGCAACGCCATCGCCTTCGGTGCCGAAGGAATTGGTCTTTGCCGAACCGAGCATATGTTCTTCGAAGGGGATCGGATCATCGCCGTTCGGCAAATGATTCTGGCCAAGACCGAAGAAGCACGCAAATCGGCATTGGCCAAGCTATTGCCGTATCAGCAGAAGGACTTCGAGGGTATCTTCCGAGCGCTGGAT
>JALOQW010000318.1 GCA_025459275.1 Pirellula sp. | reverse complement strand
TCGTACCCTCCGATGAAGAAACGACCAGACTTGTTGCTGGATTGCCCCGGCCAACGCTGCGCGATCCCATCGCGATCGAGAGGTTGCCCTTCAAATGCGGTACCAACAGCCGTCCAATCGTTCAAGTTGCCGGCTTCGAAATCGAGGTTGAGGGAGACTCCGCTGGCGTCCGCCGGAAGGACTCCTTGAGGATCCTTGGCTGGCGAAGCTTCTGCCCCCATGTCCGGAAACGGGGCAAGTCGATCGGTATCGGCTGCTGTCAGACTTTCCAACTGGATCTTTTGGAATTCAATGCGAGTTTCTGGACCCGAATGGAGTTGCAGTGCCAACTCCCCTTCGAGGTCACGGTCGGGTTGCTGTTGGTCCCAAAGGGAAGAGAAGAGGGTACCGTTGATAAAGACATCGATTCGTTCACCGACCGCTACGATGCGATAATCATTCCAATCGCCATCTCGAATCAGAACATTGTATTGATGCACGGGCGCGAACGCTTGGGACTGTCGCGTTCCATCGGGCTTCAAATGGACGCGGGATCCACGTTCTACCAACAAGGCCCTGCCATGTTCATCATAGATGCGACCGAGCCACGTTGCTCCCATGTCCAGATCTGCTTGGTAACCCGAGACATGATCGATACTGTCGACTTGACATCGAATCTGGATTCCCGAATTGGCATCCGGTAGACCCGCGATTCGAAATTGAAGGTTCAACTCGAAGTCCTTCAATCGACCATTACGCCACACCAACCATGTATTCTTGGCCAAGGTCGTGCCGCGAGGGATCTCTCCAACGATACAACCATCCTCAAGTCGCCAATGATTCTGGTCCCCTTCCCAGCCATCCAAACTCTCGCCGTCAAAGATCCATTTCGGTTCTTCGCTGATAGCCCAGCCTGAGCATGCCAGGAGTGATAGGCAAACGATACTGAGTCGTGAAAGCACTCGAACCACGTTCATCGCGCGACCCCTAAGAGAAAGAGAGGTTAGGGAAGTTCTACAAGGATGTCATCACCTTGGATGGTGACAGGGTACGTTTCTACTTTGATCTTAGGATTATCCAACCAGGCGCCGTCTTCCAGATTAAATCGCCAGGCATGCCATGGACAGGCGACGCACCCTTCGTGGACCCAGCCACCAGCCAGCGAAGCTCCCTGGTGAGGGCAGAAATCGTCTATCGCGTAAAATCGGTCTTCCATGTGAAAGACGGCAATCATGCGGTCTCTGCACGGGAACGCTTTTCCCTCCCCCAACGGAATATCGGATATTTTGGCAATAACGATTTTTTCAGGCACGATGCGATCTGGTTTCTTGGGCTCGGGAATCTCTGCCGATCAAGTCAAGTCGAAGGAAGTTTAATCCGGTCTTTGCCAGTCGATGGTAGAGCACATCGGGGTGGCCCCCCAGTGAGACGGTCGTTGTTTTGGTCGGAGCATCGCGGCGTGCGAGGCACATCGTAAAGTCGGCATAGGGAATTGTTTCTGCCGACGCGACATCTCGCAAGGTTGGATAGACACCCGCCGCAAGACATCGATCGAGATCGTTTCGCTCGAGAATCTTCTCAGCGGCCTGAGCAAGTGCGGACTGAAGTGTCACTTCCGTTCCCGATGAAGCCGCGATCGCATCTTGTTCCAAGTACCGAATCAGTTCGGATTCACATGCAAACCACTGGCTAAGAACGAGTCCTCTTTGGGTGTGCGATTGGAGCTTGGCGAGCATATGGCCAATGCGACAACTGGCACCCACTTCAATGACACCCAATCGAAGGGAACGTTCGTCCAGAATCTGATGAACAGCCTCATGCAACTCTATCTCTCCTTCTCCGAACACGCGATCTCCCAAGGCATCGCGTATCTCCCGAACCGTCGGTGCAACGAGTTGTTCAAACTCAGCTTGCGATGCCGTTTGGGCTGCAATGCGGAGTGTGATGGTGGCTTTGGACACAGTGATGCCAACCCGAGGGATCCGATTCCGGGCGATCAGATCTGGGAGTAGTTGTTCGACGTCGCTTTCACCGATACCGAAGACCTTCAGTGTGTGGTAACGCCATTGAACGGCACCTGCGCCTTGGTCTTGGACCAATCGGGGAATGACCGTGACGTTAAGCATTTCGATCATTTCCGCCGGCACTCCGGGAAGGGCGAACAGGCGGCAGCGATGGTTAGGTTCACGGTCTTCTACCATGACCTCGAGATCGATTCCGGGAGCCGTACCATGCGGGTTGGGGATGATTTTGGATGTCTGCGGGAACATGGCTTGCACCCGATTCCGTTCTGGCATCGGTCGTTTGCGTAAGGCGAACAAAGACTCGATATGAGCCATCGCTTCGGGGCGCATTTCAAGGGGAAGAGAGAAGGCTTCACTGATCGCTTCTCGAGTCAGATCATCAGCGGTTGGCCCGAGACCGCCGGTGGCAATCACAATATGAGCACGCGCCGCAGCGGCCCGAAACGCGAGGACGTTGTCGCTAAACTCGTCGCCGACGGTCGTATGGTATCGGACATGGATACCTAGATCGCTCAGGCGTTGGCTCAAGTATTGGCTGTTGGTATCGAGCCGCTGACCACTGGTCAATTCGTCCCCGATGGAAAGGATTTCCGCGCGCAAGCTCATGTTTGCAAGCCTGAGAAAGAGCACATGTGGGCATCGGCAACGATCTGGGGACAGCTCCAGACCAAGAAAAAGAGGGCCTCTTGGCACCATCGACCCACTGGGTGTCCGACGACAAACCCGGCCCCTTTGGCTGCGGCGAGAGCCGCATGTGTCGCATCCAATGCCAAATCATTGGCGCGCTTGCGAAGCTGATTCGCATCCAACGTGGGTTGGTTTTCAAGCAGACAAGCCATGAGTTCTGTCCATTGCAAGTGAAGCACTCGCGCATGCTCGGCTAACGCCGGACGGTGCGATGACTCGCTAGCAAGATATTCTATCGCCGAAGCCGACAATCCCAGTGCTAATGCACTCGTCTGCAATCCACCCGCTCCTCCGGTATTCGAGGCGGCCATGACATTCTCGTGGGGACCGTGCAAGACGTGATCCTTGCTAATCAAGACATCCTGAAGGTCCACGACATCGGTGCAGCTAGATGTTAAAGCGATCAAGTCCATACCGGGGCCTCGACGAATCCCAGAGGCTGGGAGCTCGAGCATGATCAGGTACTGTTGTTCTGGGGATGAGATGCCTGTGGCCTTGGCATCAACGGCTCCTGCTACGATGTATTGAGCATGAGGAGCCCCAGTCACCCAAGGGATGGACCCCTCCAATCGTCCCGTCTCACCGTCCCAATGCACGCGAACGGGAGGGACGAGCACATGTCGGCGGCTGGTCGTCAGGTGGCTAATCCCGACCGTGGCAAAAGCTTCACCGGAACGAATCCGAGGGAGCCAATCGGAATGAGCTCGAGGATTTTGGCTCGTTTCCAAGCGTCGCATGGCTGCATGACGCTGCGTCATAATGAACGCGGTCGTCAAGCAACTCGACGCAAGTGCGACATAGTAATGGAGCAGTTGCGAGCCGATGGCTTCTGTTTCTTGCTCCCAAATGGCGAGGTCGCGCAAGAATTCGCTAGGGAAATCGTCCGTTGTTTCCAGGCTTGGACGGGATTTTCTCAGTCTTTCCAACAAGCTGGCTAAATTGGGCAGCGTTGCAACTCCTGGCCTTGCTTCTGTGGATGAAGCAAGGGCATGGGTAGATTCAGCGGCTTTTGACGGGTGTTCTTGTTGGAATGGCATGGAGGGGCCTGATCAAGCAAAGTTAACCTAGTTTACCCGATTTTCGCCAAACCACGGAGTCGGAGGCCGATGGAGCGTATCGGCTTTGAAGTCTGAGCGGCATTTCGGTATAACATCCCCAGTCGCCCAAGTGAAAATTTTGCCTTGTCAGCTATTACCCGTGCAGGGAACGTAGAATAGGATCGTCATGACGCAAATGGAATATTCGGTAGGAGGGGAGTTGGCAGCGTCCGGAATCGCCACCGAAATCGATTCGGATGCACTCTATGAAAAGTGCATGGCGCTGGCCCACAACCTATGGTGGAGCTGGCAACCCGAAGTCACCAATCTGTTTCGAGATATCGATCCGATCCGCTGGCGGCAACTCGACCACAACCCGATCGCGCTCCTTCGCGAATTCACACCGGATCGATTGGCGATCCGAGCCAGTGAGATGGTGCTGCACAGTCGCGTCAATTATGCCTACCGTCGGCTTCAAGAATATCTCGAATCCAACGGCACCTGGGCTCATACCAACGCTGGCGTTTTGGGAAGCAAGCCCGTAGCCTACTTCTCGGCAGAGTTCGGTTTGCATGAATCGCTTCCGATTTATTCCGGTGGTTTGGGAGTTTTATCGGGGGATCATATCAAGAGTGCCAGCGGTCTCGGCGTTCCCTTGGTAGGGATCGGACTCTATTACTCGCACGGATATTTCAAGCAAGCCTTGAGTGCCGAAGGTTACCAGCGCGAAGAATATTACGAAGCCCGCGTGGAAGACTTGCCGTTGGAAGCAGCATTGCTTCAAGATGGAACACCCCTCGTCGTCGGTATCGATACTCGCAATGGTCGTTTGCTTGCAAAAGTCTGGAAGGTGCGAGTGGGACGCGTCACCTTGTACTTGCTCGACTGCAACGTCGAAGGGAATCGGCCAGAAGATCGCGAGCTCACCAGCCGACTGTACGGCGGCGATGAACGAACCCGAATCCGTCAGGAGTTGGTGCTTGGAATCGGTGGTGTCCGAGCCTTGCGTGCCCTCGGTATCACCCCTGGGGCGTACCATTTGAATGAGGGCCATAGCGCTTTCGCCCCGCTCGAGGTGATTCGCGAACGGATGTCGGACGACGGCATGTCGTTCGATGATGCAGGCCGCGAGGTAGCTCAGTCGACCGTTTTCACAACACATACCCCGGTCCCTGCAGGGCACGACAGATTCAGCGGAGCTCTGATCGAGGAACACCTCGGGCCCCTTCGAGATTCCCTCGGCATCAGCCATGATCACTTGATGAGTCTTGGGCGAGTGCACACGTCAGATCCAAGTGAACCGTTCTGCATGACAGTCATCGGATTGAAGCTGTCGCGAACGGCCAATGCCGTTTCTCAATTGCACGGTCATATCTCGAGGCGAATGTGGAATAGTCTGTGGCCGCACCGCGAAGAGAACAATATTCCGATTGGCCACATCACCAACGGTGTGCACACCGAAAGCTGGCTCGCCGGTCAAATGGCGCAGCTGTACGATCGACACTTCCCAGCCAATTGGCGATCTCAAATGGGAGAGGCAGAAGTATGGCAATACATTCACAATGTTGACCCAGGGGAGCTTTGGGAAACCCATAATGCGTTGAAGAATATGCTTCTTGCGTTCGTTCGGCGACGCGTCTCGCGTCAATGCCGAAAGCGGGGGGAAGGGGATGAGATCATCGAAGCCGCCCGCAATATTCTGAGCCCCAATGTCCTGACGATCGGATTCGGACGACGCTTTGCCACTTACAAGCGTGCGAATTTGTTGTTCAACGATCTCGATCGTGTTGCCTCGCTCCTTGGAAATCCAGAGCGCCCTGTTCAAGTCATCTTTGCAGGCAAGGCGCACCC
>JALOQW010000037.1 GCA_025459275.1 Pirellula sp. | reverse complement strand
CTTGCGTTCCTCGTCGGGTGGTGCGCTCCGGCCTTCGCCAACGGATCGATCTACGTTCGAAACGACGAAAAGCTAATTCGCGTTCCCCTATTGCCCTAGACTTAGGATCCCACCATGACGACTCCACAGAAACCCTCTGAGATGACACGACGATCGTTTGGCCTCGGCGCTATTGGAACCACTGCTACAGCGGCTGTGCTGGCGGGAAACCTCTCAGAAACCGGCGAAGGGGCCACTGCTCCTCAGTCCACCAAGGGACGTTTGAACCAGTCGATGTGCAAATGGTGCTACGACAAGAACCTGTCGCTGGAAGATCTTTGCGTCATCGCCAAAGGGCTAGGAATGGTCGGTATCGATCTTCTCACCCCCAAAGAGTTCGATACCGTCAAGAAGCATGGGCTTGTTTGCACCATGGTCTCATCGCACCCCCTCACCGACGGTTTGTGTGATCCCAAGTACTGGGATAAGTCACTGCAAGTCTTGAACGATACCATCGAAGCCACCTCGGCAGCCGGCTTTCGGAACGTGATTACCTTCTCGGGCAATGCGCGTGGCATCGATCGAAAAACCGGGCTCAAGAACTGTGCCGAGGCCTTGAAGAAAATCGTGCCAGTGGCAGAGAAGAAGAAGGTCATCCTGAACATGGAGTTGCTCAACAGCCGCGTCGATCACGCGGACTACATGTGCGACCTCTCCGCCTGGGGTGTGGAGCTGTGCAAAGAAGTCGGCAGCGACCACTTCAAACTGCTATTCGATATCTACCACATGCAAATCATGGAGGGTGATATCATCCGTACGATTCAGAGAGATCACCAGTACTTCGGTCACTACCATACAGGCGGCAATCCAGGGCGGCATGAAATCGACAACAGCCAAGAACTCTATTATCCCGCCATTGCGAAAGCCATCGCCGAAACAGGGTTCGACGGATTCTTCGCCCACGAATTCATCCCGGTCCGGGATGTCAAAAAGAGTTTGAGCGAAGCGGTCGAACTCTGCACGGTGTAGCGGTCACGATACGGGTCGTGTCCCTTTGCATTCGGGGTAGGCCGAGCAACCCCAGAAATCCCCTTTCGCGCTCTTGCGCCGACGCATAGGTTTGCCGCACTTCGGACACTCCGCGTTCGCTCCTGAACCGTTGGAGCGAGCTTCGACGCGGCGTGTCATCAGCCGTTCGGAGAAGCCTCCGTTTTCTTCAAACGCTTTGCCCTGCGCCGTAATCTGGCTCTTGAGCATGTTGAGTGCACGGCTAATCAACAATAACATCGTGTTGGCTACAACCACGGGGTCTTCGTCGTCGAGCCACCGCGCGTACTTGCGACGCTGTTCGAGCGCATGCTTGGCCGACTCATGAACAGAGTCGTCTTGAAAAGGGGGCGCATCGAGCGAGATCGAATTAATTGCTTTGGCCTCAGCAAGGTGGATGGACCACGGCAATTGGCTTCGATCCAGAATGAAAATCTCATAGTCCCCGCGAAGTTCACTGAGACTGGCGCGGGCCACATCGGTCAGTTTCATCTCGGTGTCCTTCGAAGTCGACGATCGCTCAGAACCCTCGATGATGTTCTGACGCCCGCTACGAGCAGCCTGCGTCATTTGATCGAATTGACGACCTTTGGGGTCGTAGAACTTGGTACTCGCTTCGCGAGGGTCGGAGGTTAGAAACCTCCGACAGAATCGAAGGGTCTCCAATTGAACGATCGTCGCCAACGTGAACGAGTGGAGTCTGCGAAACCCACCATGTTTGTCAAACAACTCGGCCATGGGCGTGGAAAGGCTGAGGGAGGAGATTTTGACGGTATTGACCTTATTGACGGGATTGACCGCATTGACGATGAGGTGGCCGAGATCAATATCGGCCACCCCAACTCCCCCGTCAATCCGGTCAACCCCTCCGTCAATCCGGTCAACCACGTCAACCCGGTCCCACCGCGTCAATGCCGTCAATGCCGTCAATGCTACTCGGTCCTCACCGGGTCAATGCCGTCAATCCCGTCAATGCTGTCAATGCCGTCCCCCCACTAACCGTCCCCCCCAACAACTCCCCCCCGCCATCCCTCTTGACCTGCTCTTTACGCAGCCTCTATACCTTCTCCAGATCATGAAACTCGCAATCATGCTACCGAACTGGATTGGGGATGCCTGTATGGCAACGCCCGCGTTGCGCGCTTTGCGGACGGGCAATTCTGGATTGGAACATGTCTGCTGGATCGGTCGACCAGCACCGATGATGGTGCTCGAAGGGTTGCCATGGTGCGACTCGACCCTTGTCTACAAACCTCGCGCGCGAGGGGCAGGGATTTTCAATCGTCGCGGTCTCGCCAGAGAGATGAAACGGCGTCGATTCGATGCCGTACTCCTCCTGACCAACAGCCTTTCGACGGCGGCCATCGCATGGCTCAGCGGAGTGCCCCGTCGTATCGGTTATGCTCGAGATGGGCGATCGATGATGCTCACCGAACGGGTCCCCGTCATCGACGGCCAACGCAATGCACGGACAGACCCGTGTATCGACAGTTACCTCAGGTTGGCTGATCACTTGGGATGCGACATCTCCGATCGACGCATGGAGCTGACGGCCACGCAGCACGATCGTCAAATGACGGAAGACTTGTGGAAGAAGATCGGCTTTCGTAACAATTGCCTGACGATTGTTATGAACACGGGTGCCGCTACCGCAGACACCAAACGCTGGCCCAACCACCATGCGGTTTCCGTCGCCAAGAGACTGAGCAAGGACTATGGCGCCCAAGTCCTGATTCATTGCGGGCCAGCCGAACGGGAAGTGGCGGATGCCATTCAACACGATGCCGATGACCCAAAGATCCGCAGTATGGGTTGCATGACCTCGCTGCCCCTCGGCCTGAGCAAAGGAGTCCTCGAACGATCCGATTTGGTGATCTCGACCGACAGTGGGCCGCGGCACATGGCGGTGGCGCTCAACAAACCCGTGATCTCGCTGTTTGGTCCCATCTCGCCTTCGTTGACACGAACTTACAACGTTCCGGAAGCGACCTTGTCGCTGGGGCTGGAGTGCCAGCCGTGTGGCAAATACAAGTGCCCGTTGAAACACGCAAAGTGCATGAAAGATCTCGATTCCCGAAGGGTCTTGGCAGCGGCGACAAAAATTCTCCAAGAGTCCCCCACTCTTCAGCGCCGGGCAAGCTGATGCAGTGGCTGTTTGCCTGCTATACTGAGCCCTCCTCTTGAACAAGTTCACTGTCTCTTGATCTTTGATTGTCCATGCGCGATCCACAGCTCGACCTGACCCGTTTCGTACGCGATATCCCAGATTTTCCCAAACCAGGGATTCTTTTCCGAGATATCACTCCCTTGCTTGGCAACCATCAAGCCTTCCGCGAGACAATCGCAAGAATGGCCGATCTCGTCCGGGATTTGAAGGTCGAAGCTCTGGTCGCTGCAGAAGCACGCGGCTTCATCTTTGCCGCCCCACTCGCCATCGAATTGGGTGCTGCCTTCATCCCAGTTCGCAAGCCGGGCAAGCTCCCTTACGACAAACACTCGTACAGCTACGACCTCGAGTACGGCAGCGATACCCTGGAGATGCACAAGGATGCGCTCAAGCCCGGGGAACGTGTGCTGGTCGTCGATGATCTATTGGCAACGGGTGGCACGGTCGAAGCATGCTGCCGCCTGCTCGAAAACTACAAGGCAGAAGTCGTTGGATGTTTGTTCTGCATTGAGCTGGAGGCGCTTGGCGGAAGGGAACGACTATCTCCGCATCGTGTCGATGCACTTCTCAAGTATTGATTGATACCTTGAACGCCAACCGTTCGTGGGTGGTTTGGCTCGCGGTCGGAATGATCGCTATCTCGATGGGATTCATGCTCTGGATCCCGGTGATTCCTGTAGGAGACGCTGAAGGAGGCATCGCTCGCATCCCGCGAGCTGAGTTCTGGTTGATTCTCGTTGCGTCGCTGGAAACCATTTGGAATCAGTGGACTGCAGGCGGGATGCCAACGATCAGCGATCGGTTCAAGAACTTGGGTTGCGCGTGTCTTTGGATGGTCGCGGCGTTCTATCTAGGCCGGCCCGTGTGCCGTTGGGATCAATTGGAAAGATCCTTGGGGCGGTGGGCGGTTGCTGGCATCTGTGTCGCTTGTGGTAGTGCTGCGATGGCCTTGTGTGTTCTACTCAACGGGCTGACGTTTGGTCTGCAATCCAGATTGGGATTGATGGTGTGGTTGGCTGGTGCCGTAGGGCTCGGATTTTGGTGGAACTCGAGAATCCCAAAGCCAAACAATGAGAAGCATTTAGATGCCCGCTTAGAAGGCGATGTTTCCTTCTCCGAGTCTTGGGCCCGCCGATTGATGGGGCTGACCGTGCTAGGAATCATTTGGGTCTTGGCGTTGACCTTGGCCGGATCGAGCATCCCAAGCTACGACGCCGATGTTCGCGAGCATCAGAACACAGCCTCCCGACTGCGCTACCTCGCTGAAGACATCGGCCCACTCGAACATCTGAGCCATGCCAACGGTCCACAAGGCACCGCGATGCCGATGCTGTTCTGGATGAATGTCTTGATCGGACAACCTACCGAGCCGATGAGCATCGGCACCGTGCAAACCATGATCGACGCCTCACTGATTCGTCAAACGATCCAGTGTCTGCAATGGTTCGTAGCGTTGGGGCTGCTCGTGAGTGCATTATCCAAGGCCTACGGATATCTCGCATCGATCCTTACCGTATTCGCCATCGCATCTCATCCCGGACTGTTCGAACTGGTACGACTTGGGGGCGGGGCAGGGGAGGGGGGGATGTGGCTGATCGCGGCTGCTGCGCTCATGTTCTCGTCACAATCAAGTACCCTACCCATCGGTAGTCTGACGTGCATCGGCCTAGGGGCAGCCAGTCACAGTCTCGTGCTCGGTATGCTTGTGACTTTTCCTTTCCTGCTCACCATGGCATTCCATCGAGGGATCAATCCACTTCGGCGCATCGTGTTGTTCATAAGCATTGTCGCGGTGGTGGTCTTCTTCGAATGGGTTTGGGGCAGGGGAGGGGGCTGGGATTCGGATTGGGTTGCAAGGCAGTTCCCGTTCTTCTTTATGCCTTGGTGGCAGGCAGGGCAGGGGGGGCTTGAGGCCGGAGCTCGCATCGTATGGAACTCGTTGGTGCATTCATTGCACTTGGTGCCGTTAGCTTTGCTAGGAATCATCGTACGCCGAGATCGGGCCGCTCGGGATGCGGCCATCGGATTCGGTTTGTGGTGTTTGCTGTGGTGGATCGGAACGGCTCAACAGGATCGGGATTGGGTGATTGCTATACCGTTGTTGGCATGGCCGATGGCGAATGGGATTGCTTGGTTGCTGGATCGGCGTCAGCGATTGGCCTTGTCGGTCATTGGAGGAATCCCGTTGATCTGGTCGGTGGTCGTTCTCTGTGCTTGGCCGACTTCAGACAATCGGATTCTTGTGCCACTGAACGTCCTGGCTCCGATCGTTCCTGCGGGCGAGAGGGCAGGGGAGGGGAGGGGGAAGGAGGCGGAGGACTTGGCCCTGAGTGTCAATCAAATTTGGATCGATCTAGACCAAGACAAGCAGAAGGAGCGTTGGCTGTTGGTAGGCTCGGCGGACGCATTTCGATGGCTTCCGAATGTGGCGTTGGCTGGCGAGGAAGCTTGGGGGACGGAGGGGCTTCGATTTTTGGTCTTCGACTGGGCGGGGCTCCGTAACCTTGACCAGGTGACTGGAATTGATCGCTCCTCCGTTTATCGAGATCGCATTCAGCAATGGCAACGAGTTGGAGTACTTCGGCCCGTCGCATGGGATTTGAGTTCGAGCCAGGCACAATGTTTCGAAGTCGTCAACGAATGACACTTGGCGAGATGACTCGGCAGGGCAGGGGGGGCTATACTAATGGGCAAGGCAGCCATCGCCTACGCACCGAAGAGCTTTATTGAGGATTGACCGCACTGTGAATGAAACATGCGTTCTTGTACGGATCGTTTTGGTGTTCGCATGGATCTTCGCCTTCGGGGGAGGGAGTTACGAGACGAAAGCCTTGGGGCAAGTTCCCGAGTCGGATATCGGTGCATTGCAGAGGGATGCCGAAGCGGCGCGGGCCAAGCCCAAGCCGTCAGCGGCCAAGAAACAAGCGGACATCGATTTCTTGACACTGCTCGTTAAGGGTGGTGTCTTCATGATCCCGATCGGAGTGGTCAGCTTGATGGTCGTGACCTTTGTGATCGACCGTTGGATTGGGTTGCGAACTGGAAAACTCTTTCCCGCCGACTTCCGAAAGAGTCTGAACACCATGATCCGGTCAGGCGATGTAGCCGATCCGCGAGACATGTACCGACTTTGTCAGCAGTCTTCTTCGGCCGCAGCCAACGTTGCAGCGACTGCAATTGCACGAACAGGTAGGCCACAGCCGGAGATCGCCAGCGCAGCCGCCGATGCCTTGCAGCGCCAAGTGGACCGAGCCTACAGCAACGTTCGATGGCTGAATCTGGCGGCTGGCATTGCCCCCCTGTTGGGGTTGCTGGGAACCGTTTGGGGGTTGATTCGGGCATTTCATGACACGACTCAGTTGACCGCCGGCCAGAACAGAGCCGACTTCTTGGCCGTCGGCATCTATGAAGCCCTTGTCACGACATTAGCAGGCTTGATCGTTGCTATTCCCGCAGCCATCGCTTCGCATTACTTCGAAGGCCGAATCACCCGCGTCTTCGGGCAAATTGAAGAAATGATGAATGAATTGACCCGATCGCTTGAGCGATTTGAAGGAAAGGCCCGATTCGATATCATCGGGCGTGAGCTGGTCGAAGTGGGGAGCGGATTGGCTTCGGTCAAGCCACCAGTCTACATTCCACCCGTCCCAGCTGCGGAAAAGTCGGACGCAAAACGGTCCATCAAGTCCTGAATCGACGCCTCTATAGAAAAGAAGGCGTCGATGGAATTTTCAGCTTTACCAGGACTCTTGCCATGCAGCTTCGATTGACCCGCAACTCGACGGATTCGTTCGACGAAATACTCGAGATAGTTGACGGATGCAGAGAGCTTCTCGAAGGGCTCATGTTGTTGGACTCCGAGCCGAATTTGGATGTCCGACGCGGAAAAGCAGTGGAGTTCCTTTGTCAGTTTCTGGATGCGGATTTTGGCTTTTGGAGCTGGGGGCGTGGCCATCCGGAAACCGACGAGCGCGTTGTTCCAATTGCGATGATCCCCTGGGGCATGGAATCGCTACAAGTACAAGAGTTTTTCCAGGTTGGGATGTCCAACGATTCCGATAA
Source organism: Pirellula sp. (assembly GCA_025459275.1). GTDB lineage: Bacteria > Planctomycetota > Planctomycetia > Pirellulales > Pirellulaceae > JBKCUI01. The sequence goes on along the minus strand of JALOQW010000037.1, from coordinate 11,504 downwards.
GTGGCATCGGGCTCCATTTCTACCACTCCTCCGGAATCAATCACAGGTGTGTCGATCGCGTCCGCACTTCTGGACGACCGAACAGTGGACAACATGCGACTTCCGAAACGCCGTGACTCAGGCTTTTCGATTGGACGAATGGATGATCTGCGTCCGGTATCCTTCCCAGCAAATCTGGAGTTGCATTAGCTTGATGCGTCGTGTCGGCAAACCTTCCTTTACTCCGCTTGAATGTGGACTCCTTGATCTTGCCTGCGCCACGGTTCGTTGGCTTCAAAGCCAGCCTTTGAAAACGGAAAGTATGCCGAGCCACGCCGGTTTAAGCCTTCGGAATACCGAAGTCCTTTTCTTGCTCTTGGATGGTCGCTCTCGCAAGGAAATCGCTACGGCACTCGGTGTCACGACACATATCATCAACGATTGCATCAAGCAGATCTACACTCACTTCGGTGCGACGTCGGCGACGGAACTGGCCGCGATTTTCTTGAGAAGGGTGTAGCAGTGTGGCACGACGCTCCGCCGTCGTGAACAGCTCTGAAGTCGACGACGGCGGAGCGTCGTCCCACAATGACGCCCCTCCGCGTCGTGGTTTCCATGAAATAGGAAAAAGTCTCAATGTTCCCATTTTACAGCCCTTGAGTTTGGCTTCGCAATCTGAGGATCACGACGGCGGAGCGTCGTGCTGGATGAAGATCCGAGAAATTTCTTCGGTAATGATGTTCGGCTGGGTATGTCTCTCAGATAAGCCAGTTGTCGTCGAAGATCGCGCGCGACATGCTAATCCTAATTTCAGAATGCGCGTTGAAATCGGGGGAACCGCTCCTTACGCTCTTCAGTATTCCATGCGCGATGGGTAGTTGCGTGGCGGACGACTGGGAGTACAAGATTCGTTTCGGAGATAGTAATTTGTCTTTGGACTTCGCTGTCGACGTGACTGCGAATGTGACCGTCGTTCCAGAACCATCGCCCGTGATCATCTGTCATGTGCTCGGAGCAGGGACCCTTGGTTTGAGGTGGTCGAAACGCGGTACGATCCAATGAGGATGCGTTGTGGTCGAATGGTTTGAGTGGGTGTTTCAGAAAGCACGTTACATCATCCCGGGACTTGTAACCGGAATCATTTTCGCATCGGTTCTCTGGTATTGTCGTGCTTGGCGACGATGGTTGGCGGCCTTGCTCACAGTACTCACGGCTTTGTTGATCGTGTGGGACTTTAGTCAGTACCAGCAGCATGGGCGAATCGTTTTACCGCTACTATATTCGACTCCCTTCGTTTTCCTGGCAATTGAGGTCCTCGTCGTACTGGAAGCTGGGGCAAGACGCTGGCACGATCAGCCAAGCGAGGGGGAAGGGGCCGTCAAGAATGCTCATCGGGAAGTCCTCAGCGATTCGATCCATCGGTTGAGTTGGTTGACGTTTGGCTTGCTTGCTTCCGCTGTCCCCATAGTCGCTATTGTGGGCTTGATGCTCTTCGAACTTCGCCCGAGCCGAACAGAGGAGCTCAAGCTCTACGCTGGTGCATTCGCAAGTCTGTGTCTTTGCCAGTACCCGATCGTCATTCTGTTCGGGAAACCGGGATGGCTCGGTGGCGTCGCATTTACCGTCGTGAGTTATGTCGCTTTTACGGTCATTTTTGGATTCTATAACCTCATGAGACTGAACTCCGTTTGAGCGAAGATGGTTTGCTGCAAAGGTTGTTTGCAGCGACAACCGTGTCCTCGGAAGATTGCTTCAAAGCAGGGCGACGCGGAGCGTCGTCCCACAATTGCCACGACGGCCAAGGGTCGTTCCACTTTAAGAATTCTCAGAATTTTTGGCGGCTATGATGTTCGGTTGGGCATTCACTTAGATAAGCAAGCTGTCATCGAAGATCGCACGCCGCATGCCAATCCTAATTCCAGGATGCGCGTTGCTTGGGGCTCTTCAAGAGACTAGTTTCACGGTCACACCTACTTGGCAACGTCCGTTCCGGCGGCGGGATCTTTTTGAGAGTTCGGCGCTGACCGTTATCGGACTGCCTTCACTCGCACCGATCGGGTACGCTCCATGTTCTTCCAACGCAAGTCGCGCCCAGCCCGGCGCGCCGTCCGTGCGCAACGTCGTCGTCATGAGTTCCGAGTTGCCCTCGCACGGCAGAGCTTAAAGCCGGTTTTTGAAACGCTGGAATCGAGACGCGTTTTGGCAACGATTACATGGGACGGCGGGGCCGGAACGCCGTTGTGGGAGGATGCTGCTAACTGGGATACCAATGCGCTTCCCGGCTCGGCGGATGATGTCGTGATCCCGGATCTGGCATCACCGGGCTTCACTTTTGTCACGCTCAATTCAGCGCAGTCGATCCAGTCCTTGCAACTCGCTGGCACCGATGTCTTCACAAATCAGAGTGTCCTTTTGCATGTTGAGCCCGGTTCGAGCCTGACCGTAGCCACGAACATTCTTGCGTCCGAGGGTGGGTTGCGAGTGCTATCGTCCAATATCACTGCTCTTGCGATTACCCTCAATGTAAACGCAAGCCTCGAAGGTGCGGATGCAACGTTGAATGTGCCTAACGTCACCAACAACGGCGGTTATTTGTCGTGGGGGGACGGAGGACTGAATCTGACCAATCCGCTCGTCATCGATGGCAACTACGCTCAAGGACCATTTGCTAGCTTTGCCGTTGCCGTCAATGCCGTCTCAAGCAGCGCTGGCCGGGTCGATGTGACGGGTGCTGCAGATTTGGATGGTTTCTTTGTGTTGACCATGCTCAACAATGATCCGATCGATGTATCCCAGTCGTTCAATGTTCTGACCTTTGGTTCGGCTTCTGGTGCATTTGGTAGCTTGAGTTGGAATGGTAGTCAGTATGGAGGTTTCACGCTTGCAGCTCCATTCGAGATCACGCAAAACGCGGGGAACATTGATCTTACCGGGACGGTCAACGTTGTGTCCAGCAATGCCGACACGGGTGCGGGCTCGTTACGCGAGGCGATCCTTAATGCCAACGCATCAGGAGATCCTTCGCTCATCGGCTTTCGCAACATTGGATCGATCGCGTTGGCAAGCTCACTGCCGGCTATTACAACGCCAGTGGAGATCAACGCGGTGGAGCAAGGTGGATTCGTAGGAACACCGATCATTGAATTGGATGGAACGGCAGCCGGTGCTACCGATGGTCTTCGATTGGCAGCGGGTAGTGCCGGAAGCATCATTCGTGGGCTAGTGATCAATCGTTTCAATGGCAATGGTCTCTCAATCGAATCTTCGAACAATAGGATCTCCACGAATTACATTGGTACGGATGTGCTTGGGCTGGTTGGCCTAGTCAATACCGGCAACGGAATCACCATTACCAATGCGTCCGGCAACATTATTGGTGGACCCGACGCCCTTCTCGCAAACATTATCTCCGGGAATGGCGTTGGGGTTGCAATGAGCGGACCTCTGGCAACCGCCAACCGCGTGCAGAGCAACTATATAGGCATTGCTATCGATGGAGCTTCTGCCATCGCGAATGATCGTGGTGTACTGATCGAGGGAGGTGCCAGCGGCAACTTCATTGGAACGGATGGCGATGGATCGTTCGATGCATCCGAGGGTAACACCATCAGCGGCAATACAGGCACGTTGGGATTCGGTGTGCATATTTCTGATGCTGATAACAACATCGTGGCAGGAAACAGAATTGGCGTAAACTTTGTTGGCGATCCAATTCCAAACCGTGAAGGAGTATTCGTTAACTTCGGTTCGACGGGCAACCGAATTGGTACCAATGCCGACGGTACGAGTGACACGTTGGAACGGAACATCATCAGCGGAAACACGAATCGCGGAGTGCGCATCGAAGGCGGAGGTACCGATTCCAACACCGTAGCTGGAAACTACATCGGAACACTCGCGGATGGAAGTACGGTTGTAGGCAACTTTAATGGCGTACTAGTGGCAGCAGGTGCAACCAACTCAACGATTGGGGGCTTGAGTTCTGCAGCACGTAACATCCTGAGCGGCAATAGTTCCACCGGGGTAACCATTACCGACGTCGGGACAACAAACAATTTCGTAGTTGGAAACTACATCGGCACTGACGTTACAGGTTCCGTCGACCTTGGCAATGGCTCGGTCGGCGTTGCCATCAACGAGGCTTCTGGCAACACCGTCGGCGGCTTGGTTGCGGGAGAACGCAATGTCATCAGCGGCCAAGACTTCGGTATCTCTTTGGCTGGGGCTGCGGGGAATAACTCGGTCATCGGGAATTTTATTGGTCTGAATGCGATTGGTGATGCAGCCATCCCCAATAATGTCGGGATACAAAGCAGCGCGATCGCGGTGAACACGATCGGTGGAACGGTCGCAGGAAGTCGCAACGTCATCTCGGGAAACACTAGCTACGGCATCGGGCTGGTTGCAAATGATCATATCGTTGAAGGAAATTGGATCGGACTCAACGCGACGGGCAATGCCGCTGTCCCCAACGGGTTGGCGGGGGTCATCATCAATGGCAACGACGGCAATGTCATAGGCGGCACGGCGGCCGGTGCTGGTAATGTTATTTCCGGCAATACAGCGGGTGATGGTGTCTGGGTTACCAATGGAGGAGATAGCAACCTCGTTCAGGGGAATCTCATCGGTACCGATCCGACGGGTACGATAGCCATTCCAAATGCGATCGGAGTCAACTTCAATGCGGGCGCGACGAACAATGTGATTGGCGGCTCGACGGCGGGTGCCCGGAACATCATCGGCGGCAATACGCTCTACGGTGTGAATCTTTCTGACGTCGGAACGTCCAACAACGCCGTTGCGGGCAACTACATCGGTCTCAACGCGACGGGAACAACAGCCGTCGCTAATGCCGTTGGTATCTCCATCACGGCTGGAACGAATAACCGCATTGGAACCGATGGGGATGGCGTGAACGATGCAGACGAAGGGAACGTTATCAGCGGCAACGCTGCCGAAGGTATTAACGTACTTTCAAGCAACAACCGCATCTCGGGCAATTACGTCGGCACGGATGCGACCGGGACGTTTTCAGTGAGCAATCGCGACGCGATTTATGTCGATGGATCTACGACGGGAAACATCATCGGAACTGATGGTTCGAATGATGCGTTCAACGCCTCCGAGCGGAACGTCATCAGCGGCAATCTCGACCGTGGGATCCTCCTTTCAGGAGCCAACGTTGCCGCCGGAAACTGGATCGGCATCAATGTCAATGGTGATGTTCTCGCGAATCAATTCGGCCTCCAAGTGACAGATATCGGCTCGCGTGTGGGCACCAATGCGGATGGCGTGGCTGATACCGAAGAACGCAACGTGATTTCGGGTAACAGCATCGCCGGATTGATCATCCGCAACTCCGATACGAGCGGAGCGATCATCGCAGGAAATTACATTGGGACCGATCCGTCGGGAACACTCGCGAGACCGAACAATCGAGGGATCGAAATCGTCTTTGAGGCAAATAATATCACAGTCGGTGGAACGACCGCCGCCGCCCGCAACGTGATCAGCGGCAATACGATCGATGGCGTGCGCGTGAACGGAGCCAATAGCAACACGATCCTTGGCAATTACATCGGGGTCGATGCAACGGGGAATGCTCCCCTCCCCAACATTGCCTCTGGCGTCTACGTGCTCGATTCGGCGAACGTGACGATCGGTGGACCGACTGCAGCGTCTCGCAACCTAATCTCAGGCAACTCAGGGTTTGGTGTTGAGCTCAATGGAACTGTTTCAGCTGGCCACGTAGTTCAAAACAACTATGTCGGGACGAACGCAAGCGGAACCGTTGCTATTCCCAACAGTCAAGGTGGCGTTTATCTCCTCAATACCGGCGGCAACGCACTGGAAGACAATTTGCTAAGCGGCAATCTCGCCTTCGGTGTCTACGTCGTCACTTCATCGAACAATGCCATTCGAGGAAACATCGTTGGTCTGAATGCGACTGGTACTTCTGCGCTGCCGAACGTTGGGGTCGGAGTGCGCATCGAAGCCTGGACGCCAGCTGTCGCGGAAGGGAATACCATTGGAGGTTTGTTGGCCAGTGACCGAAATGTGATCTCTGGCAACACAGGTGAAGGGATAATGCTCCGCGGATCGGGGACAAGCGGTACCTTGGTAACTGGCAATTACATCGGGACCAACGTATCTGGGACGCTGGCTATTGCCAACGCCGTCGGTATAGCGATCAACGGTGAATCGTCGGGCAACACCATCGGCGGTTCGACGGCCGGTGCTCGCAATCTCATCTCTGGAAATACGGCTGAAGGTATTGGGATTCGCGAAAGTGCAAACGAAAACGTCGTCGCAGGAAATTACATTGGTACGGACGTCAATGGAACAGGAGCATTGGGCAACGAGACCGGGATCCATATCGATTCCGGTGCAACCAATGCGCTGATCGGTGGTTTCGCAACCACGCCTGGATCCGTCGTTGGAAACGTCATCAGTGGCAATACTGGTCGAGGGATCTGGGATGCAATCGGTGCCACGGGGACGATCATTCGAGGCAACCTCGTCGGCTTAGGATCCGATGGCAGCACGGACCTTGGCAACGGCAGCAGCGGCGTTCAAGTCAATGGCCTCAATACGATTATTGGTGGTGATGACGATGACGATGGTCTTCTAGATGGAACGATTGCATCTCGCAACGTCATCAGTGGTAACGGTGGAGTTGGGATCAACATTGGTCACTCAGGTTCGGTTCGCAACACGACAGTGCAAGGCAATTACATCGGCACCAACCGCACCGGCGCGGCCAGTGTTGCGAATGCTACGGGCGGTGTTTTGGTTGGAAGTGCTCCAGGAACTCGGATCGGTGGGATCACTCCAGGGGCTGGCAATATCATTTCTGGAAACGCATCAGCTGGGATTTCCATCGTAGGGATCAGTTACCGGGAGATCGATGGCTTGTACAACTCAGCCGTTGAAGGTAACTGGATCGGACTCAACGCCGCAGGGACTGCTGCGGTCCCCAACGTCATCGGTATATCGATTTCCAGCTCAATCTCAGGTCCACTTGCCGGTGGAAACCGGATCGGTGGCACCATACCTGAGGCTCGCAATATCATCTCCGGCAACTCGAGTCATGGAGTTACCGTGACAGGTGTAAACGCCGCGGGAAATCTCATCGCCGGCAACTACATCGGTACAAGCCCCGATGGCACGCTTGCTCTTCCCAATACCTCGTCAGGAATTCAGCTAACTGCTGGCGCCAACAACAACACTATCGGAGGTTCGGTGGCGAGCTTTCGCAATCTCATCAGCGGCAACACCGTTTTCGGGGTGGATATCCGGGACGCCTCTAGCAACACCATCGAGGGCAATTACATCGGTACGGACGTGACAGGTTCTCTCGATCTAGGCAATACCAGTAGCGGCATCAACATCCAAGCCATAGCCGGACTGGAAGCCTCCAATAATACCCTTCGGGGAAATGTGATTTCGGGGAACAATGTCCATGGGGTGCATTTCAGCGACAGCTCTGGCGTCTACACCGGTTCTACGTTAGTAGGCAACATCATCGGCATGAATGCTGCAGGGACGACGGTGTTGGGGAATTCTCAAAGCGGCGTTTACCTCACTGGAGCAGATGGAATTGCGATCGGCGGTACAGCACTGGCTGATCGGAATATCGTATCTGGAAACACCCAGTACGGTATTGTTCTGGATGCTGCTGCCAATACCAATACGATTCGCGGCAATTACATCGGAACCGATATCAACGGCTCTCTGGACCGAGGAAACGGTTTGAGCGGTGTTTGGGTCATTAACGGGTCGTCGAACAATGTCATCGGAGGAACTCTTGCTGGCGCAGGAAATGTCATCTCAGGCAACGATCAAGCCGGCATCAACATCCAAAATCCAACCACGATTGGAAATCTAATTCAGGGCAATCGCATTGGGACAAACGCCGCAAGTACCAGCGCCATTGGGAACACGGGCGATGCTGTGATCATCCAGCTCGGTGCCTCAAACAATATCGTCGGAGGGGATGATGACGACGATGGTGTGCTGGATGGTGTGGTGAATGCTCGAAACATTCTTTCCGGCAACGCGATCGGCGCTCGTATGCTTGCAGGTGACGGCAATATCCTTCGCGGAAACTACATCGGCACTAACGCAAGTGGTTCTACTGGAATCGCGAATACGACAGTCGGTCTCGTTATCGGTGCAGGGGCTATAAACACCACGATCGGCGGAACCACCGCCGGGGCTGGCAACGTCGTGAGCGGCAATCAGTCGGGCATAACCGTTTCGGGGGCGGGGATCCTTAACACCTTTTTTTACGGTAACCGCATCGGAACCACAGCGGATGGACTGTCGGGTCTCGGAAATCTTAGCAACGCGGGCTTGAGTATCGGAGCAGCAGTCAACACGGTCGTCGGAGACGGTACTGCGGCCGGCCGGAACATCATTAGCAATAATTTCACCAGGAATGTTGCGATCCAGAATGCCACCGGAATCGTGTTTCAAGGGAACTTTGTTGGCACGGACGCCACTGGTTTCGTTGCCCTTGGCAGGCCGTCGGTCTGGGGCATCGATGTCTTCGGAAGCGCAACGGGAGTCGAATTGCGCAACAACCTGGTCTCGGGCAATGGTAACCACGGAATCGTCAACGGAGCCACCGGTACCATCATCACGGGCAACATTTCAGGCTTAAACTTGGACGGCTCCTCTCCCTTGCCCAACAACGGCGACGGCCTCATTGTGACTGGGGCAAACGCAGTGATTGGTGGCACCGCACCTTCGGACCGAAACGTCTTCAGCGGTAACTCTCGGCACGGTATCACACTCACGTCATCCGGCAACGTCGTTCAGGGCAACTACATCGGTACGAACCTAAGCGGCACCGTTGCCAGGCCGAATGCCAATACCGGAATCACCATGTCCTCTGCAGCATCCAATAACCTTGTGGGTGGCTCGACTCCAGGTGCTGGTAACGTGATCAGTGGCAACGCCGATTACGGTCTTCGTTTCGAAGTCGGTTCGACGAACAACACAGTCCAGGGCAACTATGTTGGCGTGGGAAGCGATGGCGTAACAAGCTTGATCAATACCAACGGCGCATTGAATGTAGCCTCCGGTGCAACGCTTAAAGGAACAGGCACATTCACCGGTAACGTGCTTAATCAGGGCGAAATCGCACCAGGCAACTCACCAGGCATCATTACGATCAACGGCAACTATGCGCAGAGTTCCGCAGCAAATCTTGAAATCGAGATTCAAGGAACGAATCCCAATACGCCGGACTTCGATCAACTGATCGTCAATGGCACGGTGACTTTGGACGGAACACTGAACATTCTTCACCTGGGTGGGTTTATTGCAGCGAATGGAGATACATTCCGGATCATCGACAACGACGGTGTGGATGCGGTGAACGGAGCGTTTTCCGGGTTGAGTGAAGGGGCGACATTTGTTTCGGATGGTCAGGTGTACCGAATTACTTATGTCGGTGGAACAGGAAACGACGTCGTCTTGACAGCCATCGCTTCTTTTGTGGTAACGACCACCGCAGACAGTGGATCTGGTTCGTTGCGCGAAGCGGTGCAACTCGCGAATTCGCGAACGGGAGACGATAGCATCACGTTTGACGCGGCGTTGACCTCAGGTGGCCCTGCAACGATCGTGCTGAGTTCTCAAATTCTGATTTCGGATACAACCGGTATCACTTCGATCACGGGGCCCGGTTCGGCGCTGCTGGCCATCAGCGGCAACAATGCAACGCGCATGTTCCAGGTGGATGCGACGGCTGGGTTGTCGCTTACAGGATTGGCGTTGACCGCAGGGCGCATGAACCAATCGGGTGGTGCGATCCTAAACTTCGGTACTCTTGCGTTGACGCGAACCACGTTCTATGGCAATCAGTCGCTGGATGACGCTGGGGCCGTCGCAAACGCATTAGGAAATCTAACGATTTCGGAGAGCACATTCTTTGGCAATACCACGAGCAATGACGGGGGGGCCATTCGCAATAGCGGTACGTTGACCATCGTCAACAGCACCTTCAGCGGCAACACGGCAGGCATCGTGGGTGGTGCGCTCCGGCTTGATAACCCGGCGACGATTACGAATAGTATTTTCTCAGGCAACACCGCGGGTCAGTTCGGTCCGGAGATCTTTGGGTTCATCAACTCCGGCGGTTACAACTTGTTCCAAGACACCGGGAGTTTGGGAATCAACGGCAGCACCACCGGTAACATTCTCGGTCAATCCGCTTTGTTGGGATCGCTCGCGAACAACGGTGGGAACGCATTGACTCTAGCGCTCCTTGGTGGAAGTCCGGCGATAGGAAATGGCGATCCTGGTCAAATCGGTACCACGGCGCAGAACGGTGTGTTGCGTTCCGCGTCGCTCGTCGATATCGGTGCGTTCCAGACCTTGTTTGCTCCGTTGACAGTGACCCATACTGGCGACAGTGGCTACGGTTCGTTGCGAAACGCAATCACGTTTGCCAACAGCCAAACCGGCGCGGACACGATTACCTTCAACATCGCTGGTTCTGGCCCATTTGCGATCGCGCCCTTGTCAGGGCTTCCATCGATCCTTGAGACATTGACGATTGATGGTACGAGTCAACCTGGTTACGCGAACCAACCGCTTATCGAGTTGGATGGCGTGTCGGCGGGGAACGCGTACGGCTTGGTGATGAATACGGCAGCGGCTTCCAATTCCCGAGTGCAGGGACTTGCGGTCAACCGATTCCAACTGTCGGGTATCTTGGTCATCAATGGCGCTTCGAATGTTGTGATCGATCGCAACCATGTAGGCGTGGATGTAACAGGGACGCTGGATCGCGGTAACAATGCATTCGGTGTCGATATCAACAAGTCGTCGGGAGCAGTCATCACCAACAATCTCATCTCGGGTAACGATGACTACGGCATTTCCCTCAGTACGGACGGAGTCCAAGGCTCCGTCAATGGAGCCACCGTCGCTGGAAATCGAATCGGGGTCAACGGAGCCGGCAGTGCTGCGATCGCAAATCTCGGTGGTGTGGTGCTCAGCGGAACCACCAACATCGTCATCGGTGGTTCGACCGCTCTGGCTCGCAATCTAATCAGCGGCAATACAACCAACGGCGTGTTTCTCACGGGAGGTTCCGTCAATACATCGATCGTTGGAAACTACATCGGGACAGATCTCTCTGGGACCGCATCCATTGCCAACGACATAGGAATCGAGTTGACCGGCTTCGCTACGAACAATTTCATCGGTGGTTCGGCTGCCGGTGCCCGCAATATCATTAGCGGCAACACCCAGTTTGGAATCGGGCTCTCGCCGATCGCGTTTGGTAATTTCGTTCAGGGCAATTACATCGGAACATCCGCCGATGGGAATTCGCAACTGGCTAACGGAGCGGGTATCGGTCTCTTTGGATCGAACAACTTGATCGGCACCAATGGTGATGGCATCAACGATGCGCAGGAACGCAATGTGATTAGCGGCAACGCTACAGGCATTAACGCTCTTGGAAGCAGAAACAATAAGATTTCTGGAAACTTCATTGGTACCAATGC
>JALOQW010000317.1 GCA_025459275.1 Pirellula sp. | reverse complement strand
CAAGTTGGTGAACCGACGTTGTCATAGGGCGCCAAATGCTTCCCGCAATCGCCATGGCAGCAGCGGCAGCAACCGCTAACAAGGTCCCAACCAAACCCTGATCGGATGCAGTGAATAGACTCCACACGAGAATTCCCATGACTGTAACCGCAGCGCTACCCCAGAAGAGAAACGCCATCCCCTTTGAGACCTTTGAAAGTGATGCTTGAGGCCTCTCGAGATCGTTCCGGTCAAAAGCAAGATAACCGCTCGCTCCAATGCCTATGACCAGAAACAGCAGCAATGGAACCCCACCGGCATGCGCCACTTCGAGCAAGAAATTGTGCGGATCCGCCGGTGACTCAGCAGCCGTAGCAACCTTGACTTGCAGATAGGTTGATTGAAAGTTCCCGACCCCGAACCCAAACCAGGGCTCGCGGGCAATGAGTTCCCAGGCACCTCGCCAATAATCGAACCGGTACGCAAGCGACTTACCTGCTTCCGTCAAGATCAATGGATCCCACCAGGCAACAACCACCAACACGGCAACGATAAATCCTAACCCGATGGCTAGCCCCTTGAGCAACATGCGTTTCCCGTGCTGCCCGCGTTCCAGGGCACAGACGCCAACGACCCCGATCGTACCAGCCGCTGCCGCTAGCCAAGCTGTCCGACTCTTCGTCAGTAACAGCGCCAACCCGATCGCTGCGAGTATCACGATGCACAATGCTGTCAGGCCGTACTCCTTACGCTTATCCGGTGGAGTAGATCTTCGGACCATGACACAGCCGAACATCATGGTCCAGAAGCACGCCAAGACTCCACCCAGTGAGTTGGCCAGGGCGTAAATACTTCGCATCTCAGTACTGCGTATCCGGTCCGCGAGGAGAAGACTAGCCGAGGAATCGATCGCAATTCCTTCTCGCCGAAATAGTCCCTCCGGATCTCGCTGCAAGGCGCGACGCAGTTCGGGCTGGATCACACTGTATTCCCAAAATCCGTACACCAAAATTCCGACACCGATGGCCATCATCAAGGTCACAGCTAGTTGCGAGAATCCACGGCGCGTTGCCATCCATCCCACGCTGATCGACCAAACCAACATCGATGTCCACTGCCAAAAGCCATTGATGGCAAATCGCATATTGCCGCGGCCTGCCACGTGCCATGTGGCCATTCCCAGCCAGACGATGAGCAAACCGCAAATCACTGCCAGCGCAGTGAAGGCAGTCGAACCTCCTTTCGGCCTTGGTTCGGGGGACCACATTCGATCGAGCCAGACTCCGAGACCCACCAAGAAACCAATCAACAAGCAAAGGGCGATATGCAGCACCGAACTCCCTGATGCAATGGCAGCCGTGGAGTCGCATGGGTCCCAATGCTGCAAGATCATGACCGCAGGCACCAGGCTCATCCCTGCCAACCAAGGCAATTCGAGCCACCAAGGCTTGGTCGACTCTTGAGCCTTCATCGTTCCGATCCAGAGGTCAGGCTTTCAAGGACGGCGATCAAGGCTAGCATCGCCAGGACGATCGCGAGGACGATGCCGGCTCCAATCAGGTCGGTTCGAGGCAAAATCAAAGCACCCAACGAACATGTCAACGTAGCCAGACAAATCGTCGCTACCGCCTGCGTCTTGGTCATGCCGAGCTCAACGAGCCGGTGCGAAAAGTGTTTCTTGTCCGCCTGAAAAGGACTTCGACCTTCACGAACGCGAATCCAAATGACACTCACCATGTCATACAAAGGAATAGCGAGCAAGCACAGGGGAGCTAGAACCGCATGAGGCGTATCCCCTCGAGCCCCTGGATAGGTCGACAAGAGAGTTCCAATCGCTATCCAGTACCCGACGAAATAGCTCCCCGCGTCCCCCATAAAAATCTTCGCGGGCGGTCGGTTATGTTTGAGAAAGCCAAGCAGACCACCGAGCAAGGTCAACATCATGGCCGCCACGAACCATTGCGGTTGCCCAATCTCAGACTCAGGGGTCGTCACCAGCATGATCGACAACATCGCACAAATGATGGAAGCCACGCCACCGCTCAAGGCGTCCATGTTATCCAGCATGTTGAACGCATTGATCAACATGACTATCCAGAAGACACTCAAGATCGATGTCAACCAAGGGGCGTTGATATATGCGGTCAACTGCAAATGTTGACCGTACACCACTGCACTCGCGACACCGAACTCAATCCCGAGACGCAACCGCCAATCCAGTCCGTATCGATCGTCCAGCAATCCCAAGACCATCAGGATCGTCCCGGCCAGTATCAAGAACCAAATCGATCCAATACGAGACACCAAGCCAGGCAGATAGACCGTAAGCGATTCCGGAAGCCAAGCATCTCCCAAAGCCGGATTCTTCGACAACACAACCGTAGCGAGCGTCCCCGCCGCAAAGACCGCAACAACTCCCAACCAAATGCCGATCCCTCCCCCCAAAGGAGTCGGATTCGTGTGCACCTTGCGAGCATTGGGGCGGTCCAGCAGACCAAGCCGCTGCGCATGACGTGCGATCCAACCTACGGCGATCACCGAAACGAGAAAGGCGGGTATGACAGTAACCGCAATGACTGCCAGCAGTGCGCCGTTCATGTGCGATCCCTTCGCGTGTCAGACCTTTCAAGGATCGCTGGCTGAGCTGGTCTCCTCGCATGCAACCGGTCTGCAAATCGTTTGCGAGCCGCTATCAGAAACGCATGGACATCGGCTCTTCGATAATCGGCATAGGTCCACGGCATCGGCTGCCAGACCTGATCGCGGAACGCGAGCGTCACTTCGGCGTAGACTCCATCCCTCAGGTAGATTCGATGCTCCCGATTTTTCGTCGATGCCAGAACGAGCTTGGTCAAACTGACGTAGCCGGGATCGATGTTGAGGGGGCGGACTGGTTCCGGCACAGTGGCAAACTCGCTTTCCAATTCGTTGCAGTATCGCTTGCGATCCGCCAGTTCTCCGGGATCCCAAACATCGCGGAACAAGGCCAACTGTTTCTTCAGCCCCGTCCCCATGCTGGCGTGATAGTACTCGGATTCAGTGAAATCGAAAGCGTCGCTCAGGTCCGCGATCGGTCCCCAAGCTGCCTCGAGCCTTCGCCAGGTCGCCTCCAAGAGCCCAAGGTCGCTGCTAAAGGCGGCCACAAACGGGACGCATGGAGGAGGGGGCTTGTAGTGTCCCATGCTGGAAAAAGACTTGGAAAAGGTTGGACTCGGCGAAAAGCCAGGAAAGGAGTACAGTAGTACGCATGGATACCTCGCTCGGCTCAACCTCCTCCGGAAATGGCAAGGTACCGGTTCCCATCCGAATCGGTCCGATGCAGGTCTATCCACCCATTTTGCAAGCTCCCATGGCTGGGTACACCAATTTCGCCTACCGGCAGGTCGTGCGGGAATTCGGGGGTGCGGGACTGCAAGCGACCGAAATGGTGAACGCTCGCGGCTTCGTCTGGCTCGACGAGCATGACTGCGAACACCCCGATCGGCTCTGGGGAATCAAAGAGGAACCCCGTCCGCTCGCAGTTCAGATCTGGGACAACGACCCGGAAACCATGGCCAAAGTCGGACGAAGATTGGTCGACGAGTACCAGGTCAGCGTCGTCGATATCAATTTCGGATGCCCGGTTAAACAAGTCACCGAAAAAGCCCACAGCGGATCGTACTTGTTGCGCGATCCGGACCGGATGTATGCGATCATTTCTCGACTGGTGGAGGTCTGTGCTCCGACCCCTGTCACGGCCAAGATGCGATTGGGATGCACGCGGGACACGATGAACTACATCCAAGTGGCCCAAACCGTCGAGAAGGCGGGAGCAGCTGCCCTGACCGTTCATGGCCGAACCGCCGAAGATTTTTTCAAAGGATCCGCCGATTGGAATCGCATCGCTGAAATCAAACAACATCTGGACCACATGCCGATCATCGGCAACGGGGACATGCAAACCCCCGAACAAGTCCGGCATGCGTACCAGCATTACAACGTCGATGGGGTCATGATCGCTCGCGCAGCCCTCGGCAAACCGTGGTTATTCGCCCAATCCGCCGCCGCCCTGGAAGGCCGCCCCATTCCTCCCGACCCCAGTATCGAAGAGCAGCGACAGATCATGCTGCACCATTACGAACTGGTCGTGGAACGGTTCGGCATCCATCGCGGTACCATGCTCATGCGAAAATTCGCGTGCTGCTACGCTCAGAACAAGCCCGGGGCTCGGCATTTCCGAGCCCACATCTCGCGAGTAGAAACCCAATCGGAGTTCTATGAGGTGGTTGAAAAGTTTTTCCCCACCGAGCTCGAGGCGGATCAATCGTCGACGGCTTTGGCCGATGAACGGGCCTGTGAATCCTGCGGATAAGAGGTACGCTATCTGCCCCGTAGTGATAGGTTTTCCCTCGGTAGCATGACCGGTCCATTTGGTATCGAAAGGCAAAGATTCTCATGAAGTTGTTTGAGGGTAAAAAGGGTTTGATTCTTGGCGTTGCCAACGACCGCTCGATCGCTTGGGCGATCGCCAAAGAAATCATGGACCACGGCGGCATCTGCGGTTTTTCCCATCTCCCCGATCGCGCCGACGATGACAAGAAAAAGAACCGGATGCGCGTTTCGAAGTGCATCGAGAACTACACGAGCCAAGCAGCCTTCCTCCGCCCACTCGACGTGCAGGATGACGCTCAGATTCAAGAGTTCATGACGGCTGCCGCCAACGATCTCGGACAAATCGATTTCCTCCTCCATTCGATTGCCTTCGCCGATCGCGATGATCTCAACCGCGCCACGGTCGAAACCAGTCGTGCCGGATTCAAATTGGCGATGGATGTCAGCGTGTACAGCTTGATGGCAGTCACCAATGCCGCCCGTGGGATCCTCAAGGACAATGCATCCGTATTGACCATGACCTACTTTGGCGGCGAGAAGTGTGTCCCTGGATACAACGTCATGGGGGTCTGCAAAGCAGCACTCGACGCAGCCGTCCGTTACCTGGCCTTCGATATGGGTGAACGAGGGATCCGAGTCAACGCCGTCAGTGCTGGCCCACTCAAAACCTTGGCTGGCGTCGCTGCCGGTGTTGGGGAAATGCAAGAGTACTACGACTACGTCGCCCCCTTGGGACGATGCGTGACCCATGAAGAAGTCGGCCGCAGCGGAGCTTATCTGCTGAGCGACTACAGCAACGGCATCACGGGAGAAATCCTCCACGTCGACTCCGGCTACAACATCATGGGCAGCCCCGGGCGACTCCTGCTGCAGATGCGAGCCCAAAAGGCTTAGGGTCACCGGACGGCTTCTAGTGGAACGTCCCTTTTATAATAGCGGTGCAGCGCAAGCTGCCCGGTGATGGGGACCCATAGAGCACCGACACTAATCGGACGCACCGGACGGCTCGCGCCGTTCCGCTACTATTCAGCAAGACGCTCAGTTGGATCTTAGCGGATTTCTAAGCCGCTGGCTTCGATATTGACGAAGTTGAGGTCACTCAAATAAGTCACCTCTCCCTCAAGAAGGATGTGTTGTCCCTTCTTGAGTCCGAGCAACCGGTCTGCGGCTTGCTCACGAACACCCTTGGGTAGTTTGACAGTCACGGTGGTCGTCGGAGCCATCGCTTCTCGTTGTCGGCAGAAAGGACA
>JALOQW010000316.1 GCA_025459275.1 Pirellula sp. | reverse complement strand
CATGGCATTCGGCGTTTCAGTTCCGCCAATCCATTGGCATTGACCTTTCCATCCTGAACGTAAGCACCTTCCGTCAAGATATCCTTGGGAAAGAGCTCTTCGGTCTGGATCTTGATGCCGAAGGCTTTCTCGAGCTTGAAGACGATGTCAAGAAAATCGATCGATTCGGCTCCGAGATCCCCCACCATGGTCGCGTTTGGAGTTACCTCGTCGTCGTCGACGCCGAGCGCATCTACCAGTGCCGACTGAACCTTCGAAAATACCTCTTCATTCACTGACATATCGACTTTCCTTGGCCAAAAACGAATCGTCGTTTTGCAAAAGTAACGTTGCCGAGTTCCCTCGGTGGTCCTCAATGGGGCCTCTTAAATACCTTTTTCCGCTATATTTTACCAGCCCCGATAGGGAATTTTCGCTCGAGACGGTTATCGAGATGGTTATTGTCCCGTTCCGGTTTTTGGGGCCCCAGCCTCGCCTGCGGCTGCAGGTTCGGCGGTGGGTTCCACGATTTGGAGCCACGACTTCCACCGCATTTCTTGCTTTTCGTCTGGAGATTCGACTCTCTGCAAACTCCAAGAGATGGGTCTTGCAGCAGCAATTTCTACCGAAACCTCTAGCAATTTTCCTCGCCGGGCGAGGGTGGCGGCGACTCGATCGCCCGCCCGGTACATCCCCAGTCGGTCGGACCATTGCTCCGGGGTAATGCGATACCCCCCCCAGCCGATGAGTTCATCCCCGACTTGAATGCCTGCGGCGGCCCCGGCACCACCTACCGACACTTTATCGACCATCGCCTTTCCCCCTTGATTGGAAATTTCGATCCCAATCATGGAGGGCATAGCGGTTGCCGGTGCCTCGTTTGAGCCGTTTTTGGCGTTCCACTGTAAGCCGAAACACGTGTGCAGTTTCGTGTAATCGAGTCCTGCTGCCTGGCTCAATTGGGCCGGCAGCCAACCTCGCAGGGACTCGCCGCCAACTTCGACAACGATCGCCTCCATATCCTCATTGGTATAGCCACGATCGCGATGACGCTGCCACAGCAGCCGCATGCAATCGTCAAGCGACTTTTGATTATCGGTCGCCATCCGAATCTCGGTATCCAACAGCAATCCGACCAGCGATCCCTTGACGTAGTAACTGATGCGGCTGTTGTTGGCGTTCTCGTCGGGGCGATAGAACTTGATCCAGGTATCGAAGCTGCTGTCCTCCAGGTTCTGCACCAATCGCCCTGGAGCATTCTCGACGGTTTGGATCTCTTTGCTCAATCGTTCCAGGTATTCGTTGGGTGTGCATAGTCCGGCTCGGACAACAAACAAGTTGTCGTAGTAGCTGGTCAATCCCTCAGCCACCCACAACTCCTGCATGTACTGCTCTGCGTTGTAGTCATACTGTTGCAATGCACGAGGCCGCAGGCGTCGCACATTCCATGCATGAAAGAACTCGTGAGACACCAGTGATAGCCAATCGACGTACTTGGATTTTTGCTTTTGCGACCAACGGCTGGTCATCAAGACGCAACTGTTGTCGTGCTCCAAGCCGCCCCCTGACTCGGTGGCAAGATTCAGAAACCAATACTCGGGATAAGGAACATCTCCCCAGAACTGCTGCTCCATCTCGACGATCTTGGCAACGTCTTTCATGGCTCGAGGCGTATCCCACATGGAATCCGCTCCGAGCGTGGCCAAGTGATGAGTCACTCCACCAATCGTTGCCGATTGAATGTCGATATCTCCGAGCACAATCGGGCTGTCGACCAGTTCATCGTAGTGGGCAGCCTGTCGCGACCATCGATTTTTCGTATCGATAGGTGGAAGACTTGTCGCGATCTCGGGCCATCCAGGCAAGGCATCGATGTGAACCAGATGAGGATGATCCAAGGCGTCTTCTTTGGTCAAGAACGTGGCAGCACCCGTTAGAAAGGCGAACTCGGTTTCGATCCAATTCGTTCGCACGCCCATCTCGCGGCCATACAACGTGTAAGTAACGACAACTTCGTGAACGCCTCCGCATTCGATCTCCCAGTGATTCTTGTCAACTTTTTTCCACTTCAGGGGTTGATGGTTGATTCCGTCGCGCGCACTCAAGGTCTCGATGTGCCGCGCGTACTCTCGAACGAGATACGAACCAGGGGTCCAAACGGGTATCATCAAGCGTATCGATGCAGCCCCTTCCGTTGGAAACGAGGCTTCGATCTCCACGCGATGCGTGGCCGCTTGGCGAAACGACAATCGATATTGGATAGGAGGCGATTGGGCCATGATCTCTTGAGTCAAAACAACTTGGCTAAGTAGTGCGAAAAAAAGCAGAGCGCCAAGCCATGCGAAGCGATTGTGCGATTGCGTCATAGTTCCATTTCTCGGTGGGCAAACATCAGTTGTCCTAGTTTGCTCACACGACAGACGGTTGTAAACCTAAAGCGAGGCAAACAAGCCCATTCGGCCAAATGAATCAGCCCGCCTTGGCCTGGCGGAATTCGGGATCGTCCTCGCCGCGACCAATCGAATAGAAGGCCGCTTCATCGACTCCATCGCCATCGAAATCACCCACCACGACACCGTCTCCATCCCCTTCGATTTGGAAGATCCGGTCGGTCGCATCGAGTCGGCCATTGCCATTGCTGTCGATGATAACGTGATTGCCGCGGACGACGGCAATCTCATCCAGTCCATCCCCGTTGAAATCACCGACGATGGCGATGTCTCCGGCCTGTCCGAAAACAAATTCCACATCGCGATCGGATTCGAACCGTCCATCTCCATCCATATCCAGTTTCCATTTGCCATCGCGGAAGACACCCACTTTGGAGATGCCGCTTCCATTGAAATCACCTGCAACGGGCTGAATCCCATCGCTACCGAATCGGAACACGTGATCGATGGGATCCGCTCGGCCCTCGCCCTGCGAACTGCGCTGCATCAAACGAACGCGTTGACGGTCTCGCTCTTCGGTCGCTTGTTCCGATGATTCCACTTCGGGAATGTTCTTTGGGCGACTCCAATGACGGTTGTCTGGATCGGGAAGTCCTGTCTCGCGTGCGATGCGATCATCGTCCCCTTCCCACTCAGGGCCATAGGTTCCGATATCGTCCTTGCCATCGCCGTCCCAGTCTCCTACGACGGGCAGATCTCCGGCATGACCGAGTCGAATCCACATGTCCCCTCGGTCCCACTCGCCGTTGGCGTTCATGTCCAATAGCCACTCACCATCCTTGAAGAGAGCCAGCTCGTCTCGGCCATCGCCATTAAAGTCTCCCGCCAGTTGCTTCGCGCCCCGCACACTAAAGGCGTTCTTCGGAAGAGTGGGGGATTTGGACACGATGTACCATTTGCCGCGGTTCATGGTATCGATGGTCCAGTGAGTCACGTTGAGGATCTTGCTCGCATCTGCGATCCTAGCGCGATCGACTTTTTTCTCGCCTTGATACCCTCGAGGTTCGCCGGCGTTGATCACACTCAAGTGCCACGCATAGTCCACGGCGTATCCTGCCAACGAAACATCGAGTCCGCGAACCGGTGGCGGAGCCATCATCATGAACTGGGCTACCGGTTGAGGCACTGTTCCTGGTTCTGGCAAGAGAGTTGAAGGCGGCACGGGCCTCTCGATGGGAGGTGCGACCTGAGGCGGATTCGTCACGGGTGGCTTGGGCTCGTCGGTTGGGGGCGGAGACTTGATCTCGGGCAAGACACTCACTTCGCTAAAGTTGTTCTCGCGCGACATTTGGCCCGATACGGCATCGATCAACAGAATCGCATCCCCATTCGGATCGGTAAATGCGTTCTGGCGAAGCCCCGCAAGCAGCGCTTCGATCACAGGATCGATCGCTGAATCGAATCCGTTGTCCGCATAGCCACCCGAAGTACCGGGGGTATCCAAGCCATCAAACAATCCCTCAGGTTGCTGCACTTGATAAACGTGGTACTTGCCCGGTCGAAGGCCGCTGAACTCATAGTAGCCCGATGCATTCGTCTGAACCCGAACAACATCGCTTGGGTAGGTCCCTGGCAACGTCGCATCTCCGGAAACCGATGTGCCGTCGATGCGACGCAGCTCGAGAGTGACTCCCGATAACGGGCGATCGTCCGGAGTACGAACGCCATCTCGGATGCCTCGCAAATCGGAGGGTGGCAATCCATCAGGAGTGATCAACTCCTCGCCATCTTGAAAGACATAACCGGAGATCGATGCAGGTAGCACCTCGCAGAAGTCAAAACGGACCCCGTTCTGTCCCCCTTGCAAGGAAACGTCGTCGATGCGCGAACCGTTCACCGCACGACCGACTTGGACTCCGAGTATGGTCCCAGGCTTCGCCCCGCCATCGAACAAGTAACTGGGCTGAGCCTCAACGATACTGTAGACGCCGGGCATCAGCCCTTCGAACTGGTATGAGCCATCTTGAGCGGTCAAGGTCGAAGCAACGACCTGTCCGTCGCTGCCGATAAGTTGAATCTGTACCCCTGCCACCGGCAACTTTCCAGCCGGGTCATCTGAAAAGCAATCGTAGCCAGGTAGGACAATGCACACCTTGCCTCCCAAGGAAGAAGGCTCGATCTCTCCGAAGTTGTACTCGATACCGCTGTCGTTCCCATTCAACCCGATGAATCGCAATTCATCATTGACGACGGTTTCTCCGCGAACTTCATCCCCGACCCGCCCCACCGAATCGATCCCGTCGAAGAGATCGTTGGGTTGCACTTCGGTGATGGTGTACACTCCTGGAGGAAGTGTCAGGAACGAATACGATCCGTCTTCGTTGGTGCGAGTGGTTCGCGTGATGGTCTCTCCCGTCATCGTCATGACCGAGGTCAAACGAATCTCAACGCCAGCAACGCCGCGTTCATCGGGCGATCGGATACCATCGTTGTTGTTGTCGCGATAGACGAAGCCTGAGATGCGGGCGGGTTGGGCTTCGGCAAAGTTCAACTCCGTGCCTCGGCTGTCCCCTTCCAGAATCGCGATCTCCGTCAAGACATCGGGATCGTCTTCCAGTCTTTCTCCCAGAGGAGGCACCCCATCCAGCAGACCCGGCATGGATCCGACGCTGAAAAAACCCTCGGGTTGCGTTTCGCGGATTCGATACGTGCCCGGCATCAGCCCTAGATCGAGCCCGAACTCGTAACGTCCCTGGGCATCCGTCGTCGTGCGATGGCCCGTGGAAACGTATCGGCCATTTTCCAATCGCAAGAGCTCGAGGCCCACTCCAACGATGCCAGGCTCACCCGCCTCCCGTTCGAGATTGATGTTGTTGTCGACAAAAACCACACCCGACAAACTAATCGGTTTCGGTTGCTGCTGGACACTTGCGGCCGTACCTGCAGATCGGTCGCGCAAACCTCCCTCATTATCGACGGGCAAGTCCAGTCCTGCGGGAGATACCAAGGGATCGTATCGGTTGATGAACCGACCATCGATCGATGCATCCTCGAACCGAGGGGCGTTGAAATGAGCCACCATGACGGAGCCTTCGAACTCCGCTCCCGACGTGATCGGATCGAGTCCTTCGTTGAATTGTCCGATGTCGGTCATGGAGTACAGATGCTGGACTTCATCGACGTCGATCGAGAAATGAAGGCGATCTCCCGCGAAGAAGTTTTCAAACGTCAA
>JALOQW010000315.1 GCA_025459275.1 Pirellula sp. | reverse complement strand
TTTCGGCCGGCCAGGAAGGCCTGCAGTGCAACGGCACCACAAAAAGCCATGACATGGTTCGGGTACGGCGCAGTTGCCAAGCATAGATCCATAACCTCGGAGACAAACCCTGGAATTCGCAGCATCTCCAATGGCACTGGTCCAGGATCGACGATTCCATTTTTGGTCGTCGCCTCGCTAGTAAACTCAGTTGCACCTTGAAACCGAAGTGTGGTGGTATCCATCGGATCACCACCATAGCCTTGCTGTCGAAGCATGCGAGCCGCCATTTCGAAATCACCACCGTGTTCGAGCCATGCGTAAACAGCGAACGGTCCATAGGCTCGGTTCGGTTCGAAGGGGGCAGCGTTGCCACTGAAGACGTAGAACGACTTGTCCTTGAGTGACGCCGACCAACCATGGGATTTTCCAGGTCGTCGCCAGAGTTCATTCTCGCCGGCCTTCACGAGCGCCCAGCCATGTTTGATCAACAGAGACCGGACGTCCCCTCGATTGTTGAAGTCATCGCCAGGACGATTCTCGGGTACGAACTGGGAATCGACGGGGACCTCCGCTGCGGGCAGATGCTCATTGAGTGCCCAGGCAGCTTCTAAGAGTTGCTCGCGCTGCTGCGAGGATAATTCGGGAATCTCCGTCAGCGATCCTTGGATGATTGAGTAGCCGAACGTCGGAGCGCAGAGAAACAGCCCTCCCTCGCCTCGCGTCTCGATGAGTGTTACGAGAGAGCCGTCACGGTACCCCATCGCAAGTTTCATGTTTCCGTTGATTGGTTCCGTGCACCGATAGATCACGTGCTTCCCGCCTGATTGACTCGTTTCAATGACCAACCTAGCCAAGAGATCGGGTGGGATCATCGCCGACCATGCATCGAAGCGATCGCCACCTCGATCGAAGTCGAGCATCTCGAGGTTGCCGCTGACTTGGCCGGTCACAACGCAGATCGCATCATGCGGATTCGAGAACCAATCCAGCAACTGCCGCTCGCTTGGAATGTTGGTCTGATAGTTCTTCCAACCAGACAGTGCTGGACGTTTTTGTAGCCGAACGGCCGGCAAGGCAGAAAGACCACATTCGCGGTATGCCAAGGCGGATTGCAGCAAAGTATCGGAGTCAGTGGGGTGATTCAAAATGGGGTCTCCTCCTCCGTGAGTTCATCGATCATGGAATGTGCCTCGAGTGGCTCTGGCATTGGCCCTAGCTCGTAGTCAACGATCCGGTCGAATTCTTCGCCTGAAACGCTTCGGACCGTGATCGCCAAGGTTGGAGCTACAGCTCCCCCTTCGATCTGCATGAGGGCTTCGTCGGTTGTCTTTGGAACAGGATCAGGGGATCGCTGCTTCCACCAGGCGACGGCGCGCTGCCGCGCGTACCCAGAATGCTCAAAACAGATCCATTCGGATTTGTGCGATCGCCAGCCGATCATGTAGTCGACTCGCATCGAACGAGGTGCGTCTTCACTGGCTCCACGTTTGAGATGGCTGTAGTAATGCGTATCGGTCACTTCGTAGCGGGTCGTGGTGACTTGTCCCGACAAGATCGCAGCTTCCGACGCTTTGGCTTCGTGGCTCTGTTTTTCGGGTGGAGGAAAAGTGAATCCACATTCCGGACAATTCGTGTACCCCATCGCGATGAGTGCGTTGCACTTCGGACATTGCTTGGCCGGTGCTTCGCCAGTCGATTGGCTTCCTGCAGGCTTGATCCGCAAGCAATCAACAGGTCCATGCCTTAGGACATTACCACCGAAATCGAGGACCAGGCAGTTCTGTTTGCTTGGGTGAAGCCTGAAGCCGCGACCGACAGCCTGATAGAACAGACCAGGGGATGACGTCGGCCGGACCAACGCCACACAGTCGATGTTGGGTGCATCGAAACCTGTGGTAAGGACGTTGACGTTGCATAGGTATTTGAGTTGGCCGCTACGGAAGCGAGAGAGCAATCGCTCCCGATCCAACGAAAACGTTTCTCCAGTGACGAATCCGCACTCGATACCATGCTTATCTCGGAGCGTATCGACGATGTGGTTGCCGTGCCGAACGCCGCTCGAAAAGATCAGCACCGCATTGCGGTCCGTTGTCTGCTCGACGATCTCGCGACAAACCGATTCGACCAAGGACTCGCTGTCCATGAGGGCCTCGACCTCGTCGGCGACGAATTCACCGCCACGGATGTGGAGCGAACCGAAGTCGATTTGCTCCTTGCCAGACTTGGAGACCAGCGGGCAGAGGAATCCATCGCGGATCAGTTCCTTGATTCCCACCTCATAACAGATCGTGTTGAGGATGTTTTCGGGGGCGCAGATTGGTCCGTCCTTGAGTCGAAACGGGGTGGCCGTAAATCCGACGATCCGCAGATGAGGGTTGACCTTCTTGGCATCAGCGAGGAACTGCTGGTACATCCCCTCACCATCGGGACTAATAAGATGGGCTTCATCCACAATGATCAGATCAAAGCGATCCAACTCGCAGGCGCGACGAAACACCGATTGGATGCCAGCGACGATGACCGGATTGTCGGTGTCTCGTCGTTTGAGGCCGGCCGAATAGATACCAAAGTTCACTTGTGGACAGACTGCCGTTAGCTTGTCGGCTGTCTGTTGCAGCAGTTCTTTGACATGCGCCAGAACCAGGACGCGACCATTCCACAGCGTGACAGCATCCTTGCAGATCGTAGCCAGACAGGGGGTCTTCCCGCCCGCTGTTGGAATAACCACACAGGGATTGTCATCGCGATCGCGTAGATGGTTGTAGACTGCATCCACGGCCGCCTGTTGGTAGGGGCGAAGCAACATGGTCTCAACCCCAGTCAAGCATTGAGAAGCCATCTTCCAAACGCGCTTCGTAGGTTCGTTCGGGTTCATCGATCAGAACACGGTCCAGATCAATACCCACACGTTTTCTATGTCGCAGCGGTTCAACGCGAAGCAGCTTACCGCATGCGGGACATTCCTCTTTCCCGTTTTTGACAAGGACACCGCAGTCGCGGCAACAGTAATCCTCAAGACTCTCTGTCACGATTTACTCTTCCATGCATTTCGAGATGCGTACAAAAACCATGCCGCCAGGGATCGGTTCGCGTTTCCATGTGTCGAGGTGGATGATTTGGCTGTCGTCGTGGTACGCACCACCTTGCCGAAGGGCATCGAGCAAAGCCTTCTGTGAGTTGTCCACATCCCGGCGTCTGCGATCCGGGGGATAGAGTTCGATGAAGACTTCCAAGTCACCATCGAGTGGGCGAACGCCGCGATCCGAGAGGATCGACACAACCTGTTGTCGGAAGAGTCGCCCCCCGCGGCTTATCAGCGTCCGTGCTCCCACCCGCCGCCAGTAATGGTTCACTGACGGCGGGAACGGCAGTTCGAGTTCGATCACGCGGGACGTCTCCACGGAGGCGTCGTGTGGTTCGCTTGCTGCGGCTGCGAGTTCGCGGCAGCAGGTTTCGCGTATCCCTTGATCTCATTGGTGATGTCCCCCGTGTCCTCGCGCTTGCGACACTTGACCGTGATCACCAGCGGCAAGTTGTGCAGTTCGACCGAGTCACCCGGAGTCAGTACTCCGACTGCACGACAGATGGCCGACAGCTCCGCTTGTGCGATCTGGACTGCGGTCGCATTGGCGTTATGGAGGTTCAGTCGGGACCAAAGGAATCGACCTTTGTATTCCCCTTCGATGATTTGAAAGGTCAGCTGCAGGTAGCTGCCCGAGCCAGACTTGGTCGGCTTGAGTTCCGACTCCGTGATCACTGCCAGGTATTTGCCTGCCGGGATCGGTTCGAAATCCGAGGTAGGTTCCACTTGATTCGCATTGAAGTTGTTGAGATTAGCCAAGGTTCGTTACTCCTTCAGGTACAGAAACAGGGTTGGACAGTTCGCTTGCAGAGCCGAGGATGCCGCCAACAATCGCATCCCAAGCCAAGGGAATTTCAGGTTTGAGCCGGTACCGGTTTTTGGCCACGCACGATGGGCCGCCTACCGTTTTGAGAATGCGTTCACCACCGGCAGCGCCGATCGGAGCCGCGATCGCTCGCTGGCGACCAAAGCCGCTCTCTTCGGTACGGGTGGTGAATCGCTTGGTGGCAAACAGGACCGCATCGCACCATTCGGTGATGATGGCACCGGCGTGTTTGTGCAGCCGAGGTGAATAGCGGTCGTAGGCCGGCGCTTCGGGATCCTCGAACTTCTCGACCTTGGCATGAGCGATCAGAAAGATCATCATGCCCCGGTCACGATGGAGGTTGCTGAGCTTTTCGATAAGCTTGCGCCAGTAATCCAAGGCGAGGGTGTAGCCCTTGCCATAGCCACCGCCGACCTTCTCGATCGTGGTGGCCGATTCGCGTCGGCACACGGCATCCCAAATCAGTCGCTCGAGCCAATCCAGAGAATCGATCGCGAC
This sequence comes from Pirellula sp., assembly GCA_025459275.1. GTDB lineage: Bacteria > Planctomycetota > Planctomycetia > Pirellulales > Pirellulaceae > JBKCUI01. The sequence goes on along the minus strand of JALOQW010000315.1, from coordinate 1,216 downwards.
GGTTTCGTACCCATGCTCCTGGGTTTCGAGCTCCGACAGTGCTGCGTAGACATCCTCAAAGGATCGCGCTAAAGGAAACTTGTCGCACTCGATTTCTCCGAGACCATCTTCGGTCTGGATAAAGATGGGTTTCGGGGTGGTGGCCGCGAGGCTGCTTTTCCCGACCCCTTCGGTACCGTAGACCAAGATGCGCGGTGGCAGGTGGGATCTCCCACGCTGCACTTGCTGTAACAAATTCATGTTCATTTTCCTTACAGAATCGAATAACAGAGAAGTAGGTGAATGAAGGCAGCAAGCAGGTGGGCACAGGGAGTCCCGACGCTCCGTGCCCAGGTCGTCCGTTGACCGGGAGCGACACGCCATCCCACCTGCTCACTGCGCTGGATTAGATGAAGTCAAAGACACGAGGCTCTTCGTAGCCCGTGGGCCATGAGTCATTCGCGATGCAATAATGCAGTCGATCGATGGCTTGCTCGTTTTCCTTTTGGGCGCGATTGAGCACCTCGTCGGCAAGTCGCCACACGCCACAGCGGAAAGGCTCTTTCTTCTCCACTGCGATCAGATAAACCGGAGCGTAGATCCCGAGAACTTTTGACAGGACCGCTCGATAGAACGCCAATTGGTGGGCGTAACCGTAGCGACGCGAGTCGGCTTCGAACCAAGTCAGGTCATCGCAGGTCTTGAGGTCCACGATCCCTTGGACGGGGTCGAGCCAGTCGATCCGAATCTGGCAGGCAATGCCGCAGTACTCGGCACGTGCGACCGCCTCGGGAATTCCGAAACGCAGCAGCTCGATGGCTGTCTCGTGCCTTGAAACGGATTCGTTCATGCACTCGACGGTTTCAAACTGGGAATCGGAGAGAACAGATTTACCGACGGTCTCCGCCCATTCGGACCATGCTTTTGTCGTAGGTCCGAACGGCAGTCCGGTTCGTGGATTGATGGGACCGCCCACGGCAAAGTCTTCTCGAAAGCGCTCCAGGCCTTCGAGGATCAGTACATGAGCTGCGCGACCGACCAGGTACGCGGGTGACTCTTCTTGGGTGTGAAATTGGTTCTTCTTTCGGTAGTAGAGCTGGGGACACTTGCGAAAGTCGGCCAGTTGATGGCTCGACAGATAGTGCTTCGCTTTGGCGTGGTATTCTTCGGCGGACTCATGGATGAGAAGTGACATCGACGATTGGTGCATAGCAAACTCCTGCGTTGTGGATCGTGG
>JALOQW010000314.1 GCA_025459275.1 Pirellula sp. | reverse complement strand
ACCGGTGTTTCATTTGGATCTCGGAGCCGAAGATCACTGGTTCGTCACACGAGACAAACTGGATGAGTTTCTTGCGACGCGCAAAATCCTCGTCGACGATAACCTTCCTGCCGCCGATGGTACCTCCGCTGAACCCAAAGAAGCGTCACCGACCTCGGCACACATCACCGAGATCTTCGAAGTCCGAACCATCAATGCAGGTTTGAAAGACCTCGCTGAGTTCGGTTTCTCCATCGCTGAACTGATCCCTAAAGAACGAACCGGAGCCACCGATTCCCGTTTCTATCTCCACCGAGATGAGAACGTGATCGGTATGGAGGATCTCCGCGAGCTGCTACCAGCCATTCGCGAGATCGGTCGCCGAGGATTGACGATTACCCGATTCAAGGGTTTGGGCGAAATGAACGCAGAAGAACTCCGCGAAACCACGTTGGATCCGAACAATCGAACCATGGTGAAAATCGAGTTGCCGGATGCGGCCGCCGCGGATGAAATGTTCCGAGTTCTCATGGGTGACAAAGTCGAACCGCGACGAGAGTTCATCGAGAAACATGCGCTCGATGTCCGCAACCTCGACGTTTGATCACGCGAAGGCTCCGTGAAGATACCAGGTCATCGAGCGCAGGTCGCGGTAGATCCACCACCAATCTCCCGTCGCCAACACAACGCGGTAGTACTCTCGTCGCTGGGTTGGACCGGACCACCACCCACTCTCAATTCTTTCTGGGCCAGCGCTCGCAACGATTGTCCAGCGCCGCTGCTCGAACGCAACGACGGTAGGCTCCCCCCACTGAGTCGTTTCGACCTCTACACGAATAGGCTGGACCAACTCGCTTGGCCGAGACAGGAACGCATCTTCAGGAGGTTCCAATGATGATTCGGTCGCAAAGTTTCGCTTGGGGGCACGCGGCAGTTTGCGTTTCGTTTCCTGCCGCCCTCCATCAGGCCTCAGGCCCGTTAATGGGCGCATCCGGACGCGATTCTCTGGGATCGGATCTCGAACGATCGACGGTGCGAGAACACGATTACGACCCAGCCGAGCACTCAATGCATCGATCAATTTGGCGGCCGCTTCTTTGTGCCGCGCACCTGCATCGGCGAACAAATCTATCTGCTTCCATTGAACAGGCGCCGTGACGTTCGCTTCGAGTCGAAGTCCTTTGAGAGCGACATCGCGATGCATACGAGGCGGATGCAATTCGATCTGCCCTTGAAGCAGCCAGGCCAAATGGGCTGGGTCCTGGGAGGCTTGGAATAGACTCAATTGAATCACGTGCGCACGACTTCGCTCTTCCATCTCGCTTTTGCCGACCTCAATCGACTGGTTCTCCAACAGCAACTGACAAGCGATACGCAGAACGCCGTGCCCACACTGCTCCAGCTTTTTGCACAAGTCTCGACATGCATGTTGGATCTCCTCCGCAAGAATGGTCAAATCACGGATCGGATGCTCCCATTCCTTTTCTGAAACCAGCGCGATCCCTGCATGAAACGCTCGCAAGGGTTCTTCGCGAGTGCCAAAACATTGATCGATCCGAAGCAACAGAGATTCACCGAATCGCGACGGGAGTGCGGATCGCGGCAACTGCAACAAGGGAGCCATCGTGCGGATTCCCAGTCGGTGCAGCTTGGCAACGACGTCAGGCTCCAACCTGAGTGCTTCGATCGGGTAGTTGGCGAAGAAGTCTTCCTGCGATGCACCTGGGGGAAGAATCCCAATCCAGGTTAAAGACTCCTCTTGTTTTCCTGTCGATTCAAAGGTTTCCATGGCAGACGCGATCTGATTGCGAAACGCATAGTTGGCGATGGCCCATGCAGCGCCGAGTGTATCGGCGATCCCTATCGTCGCGATGTACCCTCGATGGATAAGCCATTGCTGTAACAATTGAGCCATGGCCAGTTCACCACCAAACCACGTGGAAATTCCATCGATGTCTATACCGATCGATTGAGGTTGCCGCAAAGAACGACCGGCCCAAGCATGGGCATCCAGTTCTTCTAAACCCACAATGGGACTGAAGCTGTGCAGTTGTTCCGCAAGCGAGATCAATGCTTCCAGATCCGCGTTCGCGTCATGCTCCTCCCATTTCGCATCGGGACACAAGGCAACCAACTGCGCCAGTGTCATGGCTGGAATGACCCCCGCTTTGCGGGCTGTGGCATTCGCGGCAGCCACGATTCGTCCACGACGCGCATCGTTGCTGTACAAGACGCGCGGAACGGCGGCGGGGCTCGATTCAGCTGGCGAGGCCGCGGCGGCGACGCGCTGGCTTGGCCAGTTCGGCAGCCAAATGCAGAGTACCCGCTGGCTCATGTGCCACTCCTATCGATCCGGTGTATTCCACCCATCGTCCGCTTGCATCCAGTCCAATACGCAATTGGTGTCCCGCTCGCCCCCCACCCGCACGCGTCAATTCCAAATCGAACCAACGGGTCTGCCAGGCCCCTAACTCACGACTAGCCGAATCCCGAACACCTGACTGCACCGAAGTGCGAACACGCCATTGCACATCCGCCCAACTCGGGTATCTCCGGGCTGCTTGGGCGTCGCGCACCAGCAGTCCGAGACCACCACCCTGTTCGGTTGCTAACTGCAACCGTCGGGCAGCCCGGTCATCCAGGCGATGAACCGACGCAACAACCGCCCCCACCGAGGGATTTCGCAAGGCTTGATCCATCCCCCAGACCGCATCCGCATCGCTTTCAGGTTGCAACACAATCAAACGCTCATTGGCCCCACCTAGCCCCAGCCAGCCCCCCAGCCCTAACCAGCCCGGAGCGTAAAAGCGACGATACCGATCTACCAGCACCATGTACTTGCCACCTTCCATGGCCTGCATCCCAACTCGCATCGCTAAGGACAAACTCCCCAATCCTCGCAGCGGCATCCCACCGTCGGCGCCATGCTCTCCTCCATGCACCCATTCCACCATCGACCCCGCCCCATATCCACCACCCGGCAGAGCCCCATCCATGCCAGGGCTTCCACTAGAAATCCACGAACCTGCCGGCCGCCCCGATGTCTCTATCGAACGGATCTCGCGAGCCAAGTCCTCCACGGACCGCCGCTGATCGGTCCCAGACCGCACCCAACCCGTTTCTCCCAAACCCACTCCCATCGCCGTTCCCCTCTCTGGTCATGCTAGCATTCCAAGGATTATCGGTCCACGCGCGCATCAACATGACCCGATCCGCGGACACGTCTGGTCTTCCGATTACAGGAAACCAAAGTCGCTTTAAAGGCTTGACATGGGAAACTTAAATCACGATAATTCCGTTCCCGGTGTTCCGATCCCCGAAAAATCCGAGGATAGCTGTCGATGAAAAACGCGATTCGATTTGCTGGAACTTGCCCCACGTGCGGCAGGAGTCTTCACATCCCGATTGAGCTTTATGGCAAGCCTGTTTGCTGCCATGGCTGCGGCGCTGAGTTTCGAGCAGCCAGCACACGAGAGCATGCCGCCACCTGCGAGATCTCAAGCATTGGCGAGGTTCAAGAAATCGGAAGCGTCACCCAGCGTTCCAATCTCGATTCCCGCGTCGATTCCCTCTTGGCAGCAGCCGATCGACAACTCGATCTTGCGCACGTTCATCCAGCGGGCAGCATGGGAGCCACGGGCAATATCGGACAGGTGACCTTTTAGCGCAACGTCGTCTCACGAGGCAACTCGCTCGTTCGCTCGATCCGATCAGCCGAGTCAACCAGACTTTGAACTTCATGAAGTGGTCGGAAAACCATGACCCCTTCCTCGAAGACTAGTCCATAGATTTCCGTCGTTTGGCAGTGCCCCACGTCCGCCCCTCGCATCTCGATCGGGCAGGCTTGATAAGGAATAAAGCCGACGTACCGAAACCCGTACAGCCGTTTTCGCCCGCAGCCATCCAATCCGATGACCGATTCGTAGTATCCGAGCGGAACATTCGATGCCTTCACGCGAAACGCTGGTGTCTTGACGGCATCCGGATTGGCGATTCGTTCTCCGGGATTGGTCAGGCTTGCCGCGCCACGCATGACTTCCGCCATGGCCCTCACGTTTTCATCCGTCTGGGAATCCAGCTTTTGATTGATCGACGTAAGGTTCCATCCATCTTCGAGCGTGATCGCGACATCCGCGATGCCAAATCCGCTTCGGACATCGATCGCATACTCCTCGGAAAAATCCGGCAAGTACTGAAGCTCGATCTGCACAAACCGCTCATCGATTACTTCACGCACAGGCTTACCAGTGTCGCTGAGTATGGTTTGCGCTGCACTCGTCACCAACAAGTACGGTTTGGGACGATAGTACCGGATCCCAGTATCGTGGGGTTGTGGATTGGGCCGCACCCGCACTCGGGGCGCACATGCCAATGACTGCATTGCAACGACGACAATCACGATCCACCAGCACAAGCATCTCATGGCACACTCCCTTGCGCCCGATTTCCGTTCTTGCCTCGAACGGTCGACTGGATTCCGAGTCCGTTCGGATCCTCGTGGAATTTCGGATCCGTGGCAGCTCGATATCGACTTTGTTACACGACTCGTCCCGTTCCACAGCCAAAATGGGGGAGCGTTGTTCCATTTGTAGCGATTGGAAGCATAGCTCTTAGGGAGGAATCCTTGGAAGATTGCACTGCTCCCTGGGGATGGGGGTCGCTACAATTTTTGTCGGAGCAACCCGTTAAAGGTCCGCCAACCATTACCAACTACTCCTTGGAACATACAGGAATTTCGATGACAACAACCTCGTTCATGTGGTCCCGCCGTTGGTTTTTGACATGCAGCGTTCTAGTCGCAATCTCCACATTGGCTCCTGCGGAAGCCGACGATCGCAAGGATGAGCCTCGCGAGCATACGACGGACAGCCTTGAAACGGTTCAAGGGCGACTCGAAGAAAAGAAAGCCGTCCTCGTCGATGTTCGCGAATTGGTCGAATGGAATGCTGGTCATGTGCAAGGAGCCAAATTCCTTCCATGGCGAGATTTGCAGGACAAGCTCACTGAAGAGGACGTCGCCAAGAGACTCCCCAAAGATATGATCCTCTACACTTACTGTGCTGTCGGTTACCGCTCCCTTCGCGCTGCCAAGATCCTCAAGAAATACGGCTACGAAGTCCGCGCCCTGAAGCCAGGCTACGAAGATCTGGTCAAGGCGGGTTTTCCTTCCGAAAAGCCCGACACCTCCAAAAAGCCCTAACGGCAACCCGCGATTACTTCAGTGCATCGATTTGTTCAAGAGCGCACAGCAGACAGTTACTCGGTGCTAAAAAAAAAGATCGGTGAACCTGAGTTCACCGATCTTATTCTAGATTCATGACGATCCGTGAATCAGTCGTCGAACCAATCGGCCATGGCTTGATCGACCGCGTTGCGATCTTCTGCATTGGAAGCACCTGCCAAGGCGGCGTCGATGGCATCATCTTCGTCTTCCGCAAGATTAGCAAGGTACTCTGCAAGAGAGAGATTCGATGCCAATCGTGCAGTGCTGCTCCACGGTTGTGCTGCATGAGCGAACACGGTCATGGATCGAGGATCTTCTACGTCCAGTTCCAAGGACCTAACTCGTTCGAGACGATGGAGTCTGAACTCCCTTCGCCTTCGCCACCCCCGTCCGTACCGCCCGAGTTAATGAAGTTGATCACTTCGAGGGCGTCGAGCGGCTCAACCGTATTGTTGCCATTGACATCGACGTAATCAGGAGGGCCAGGGAGGCCGTCGACGGGAACCGAAGGTCCCATAGTATTGAGAAGATTGATGATTACGAGGACATCGATGGGCGAGACGAAGCCATCGGCGTTCACATCATATCGGTTGTTTGGATTTTGGAACAACGACGAGACAACTTGAACAACAACCTCTGCTGCATTGCTTTGGATTCCCTCGTTGTCTTGAACCGTATATTGGAAACGGGATGTGCCAAGGAAGCCTTCGATGGGAGTAAAGAGGATCTGCCCATTGGGCTGAACCACCAAACTCGCTCCATTAGGATTCGAAACGATGGAAACCGTTGCGGGGTTAATTGTCCCATCTGGATCCGTGTCGTTACTGAGAACGTTCAAGGTGGTCGTGACACCTTGACGAGCAGTGAACGTGTCACTGACGGCTACGGGTGACGTGTTGACTCGTATCGTAACCGTCGCTTCTAGGGATGCTTTTCCGAGAGAGTCCCTTACGCGGTAGGTGAAACTGTCTTGGCCGCGGAAACCAGGGGAAGGTACGTATCGTACTTTTCCATCCGAGGTTGGCGTGGCCACACCGTTGGCGGGCAGACGGCCAATTTCGATCGACCTCACATCGATTGGCGTGTCGACGTCGAAGTCGTTGTCGAGCACGCTCAGTGACTGAGTCGTTCCAAATGGGATGACATAGTCGTCGTTGGCGGTCACCGGAGCATCGTTAAACCCGGATACCGTCACGGTTACGGTTGCAACGTTGCTTTCAGTTGCCGATGCGTCTTGGATGGTATAGGTAAACGTATCCGAGAGTGTTTGCCCGTCGACCAACGCCTTCAGTGTCGCAGACACAGTCGGATTGTACGAAAGGCTGCCATTCGTACCGACAGAGACCAGGGCGCCCCTGGCTGAAGTACTCTGGAAAGACTTGACAGTAAGAACTGTATCCGTCGGATCGACGTCGCTGTCATTCGAGAGAAGCCCCGGGGCCGACACATTCAGGATTGTCGTTTCGGAGGTAGAGTATCGGTCGTCAGCAGCGAAAGGAGCATCGTTTGTTGGCCGAACGGTAATCGTGAATGACTTCGTTGCTGAAACGTTGACATTGGGAGCCGAACCCGGTCCGTTGTCGGTCGCGAAGACTTGCACCACTGCCGAACCGAACGCGTTGGCGGCGGGTGTGAATCGCAAGACACCGCTCGAATCCACGGTCGGCTGCACCGCGAACAGGCTAGGCCGATCATTGGTCGTGGTCATCGTGAGCAACTGCGTTGTTTCGTCCAATGCCGTGGGCGGAACCGCATTGTTGCCAATTGCCGGTACGATGTTAGACAGAACCTGGCCCACAAACGGACCAGAATCTTCATCGACCGAGACCGAAGGAACGGTATTGAAGTCCGGTTCGTCGTTCACCGACTGTACGGTAATTGTAAACGTGGAAGCTTGCGAACGGTTGTTGTTCGGAGCGGGGGTAAAAGGCCCGTTGTCGACGGCAGTCACCACCACGGCGACTTGACCGTTGGCGTCTTTCGCGAGAGTGAAGGTCAGCTGACCTGACGGGCTGATTGAGGGAAGGACTGAGAACATCGCTTGATTGTTCGTCGTCACTTCAAAATCCACGGTCTGAGCGTTCGGGCCCGAAATCTCGTCGATGGCGGACGGTGGACCAGCAGCAATATTCGACGCCCATGGTTGCGAATACGGGGCAGAATCCTCAAGAACCGTCACATTGCCTCCGGATGTGAATACCGGAGGATCGTTGATCGGATTGATGTTGATGGTCATCGTTCCGGTCGCGCTTCGCTGTCCAGGAGTGTAGGTGCCATTGTCCGTAATGACATAGCGGATCGTATCTTGGCCAACGAAGTTCAATGGCGGGATGTAGTCAAAGCGAACGATACGATCGCCACTGACCACTGGGATCACCAAGCCACCAATTCCAGTCGTTGACTCGATATTGGTCATCCGAACGGTTTGTCCTTCACCGATTTCATCGGCTGGGCCTGGAACAGAGCCAGCGAGAACATCTGCAGCTTGGATGGTGGTTCGAACGTCCTCGTTGACCGAAGTCGAATAGGAGGTAGGGACCGGAGGATCGTTGATGGGATTGATGGTGATCGTGAACGTGCGTGGAATGGAAACGTTGGTATCCGGCAATGGTCCGGTGGTTCCGTTGTCGCGCAGCGTCACCACGACGCGAGCATCCTTACCCGCGTTGCTATTCAGATCCAACGCTGTCTTATAAGTCAGCGTCCCATCGACCGAAATCTCTGGTTGGATTTCGAAAA
>JALOQW010000036.1 GCA_025459275.1 Pirellula sp. | reverse complement strand
CGAAGCGTCCTCTTGGAAGGAGCTCTAGACCCTCCGCATCGATCTCGAGAGATGCTCCGTCATTCTCGCCTGGAGCTGGCTCGATCTTTCGAATCGTTTCTTCCACAGCTTGAACCGGCGGTTCCGAGTCGCGAACAGGGATCACCTCGATCACGATCTTCTCGCCGCTCGATGTCTGCTTGATGATGGCGTAGACCCCGACTTCCGTTTCCGGGTCATTTGCTAAAGCATCACGAATTCGATCGATCTCGATCTGAGTTGGCTGAGCCGAGCTTGGTTTCGTATCCTCAGGTTTGTCGATCCCTGGGAACGGAATGCGTTGATTCTCCTGAAGATTCTTGAGAACCTGCTCTGCGTCAGGGAGTTCATTCTGGTCGGGTTCCCCATCTTCGTCCGCGTCGTCGTAATCAACTCGGTACAGGAAGACATCCGCGGCTCGCTCCACAACCGTTGTCAACTCAATAGATTGGGGAATGAATGTGATCGGGACGGCAATAACCTCCGTCACCGTGTGGGCGAACACCCGGAACGGTACCGCAACATCATCCACAAGCGGCATCGGCAATCCTTCTTGTGGCCCAGCAGAGATGACGTCAGCAATAGGCTGAAAAGCGACGGTTAAATCAACGATGGCACTCGGGTCCTTGGCATTCTCAAACAGAAAGAAATCCGCTGAGCGACGAACAACGGCGTCCGTCGGCAGCTTGTTGTTCTCTCTCAAGAACTGATCTTGAAACGGTGTTTGCCGAATGAACAATCCGGTTGATTCTGACCCTTGTGGTTCGGCAGCAATCGGCCGTCCATCGAGAGTGAATGGTTGAGCAAACTCTTGACCAGCAACCTGGAAGCTCTCCAAGTAACCATCCGCATAGCTGATGAAACTCTCGAAGCCTTGTTCTCCGGAATTGCCGAACTGAATCGCTACCTGCTGGAAGATGTGGGTAGCCGGCGTCCGAGTCGAAGGAGTTGGTGTCACGATACCAACGTTCTCCGCAAGGGTCACGATCTTCGTTGTGAACAGTCCGGCAACCCCCGGCGGCAGATCGGATGCATTGTAGAATCGGGCATTCAAATCAAGATCGTTGATCCGTTGGTCGTAGTCGGCACCAAGATTATTGGTGGTCTCCAGAATCGCCCCATTGGCCAGGTTCAGTTGATTGCCAGCGACCAAGACAATGCCACCTTCCTTTGGCTGGTTGCTGTTGGTCTGGACGATTCCTTCGATACTGAGATCATTATCTCCACGTGTCTCCAAGTAGATGTTCGGCGACGTGTTAGGCTGATTTTGCAAGTTATCTCCTGCAATCACCGCATCCACCGACATCTCACGATCATTCACCAAATACAGCGAGTATTCCTTAAACACATCGTTGAACCGATGTTGTTGTCGCAGCAACTCCTGCTGATCGGATTGGATCCGTGGAAGATTGTCAACAAAATCGTCACCACGATCGTTTGCTGCCAAATTGACGGTCTGCCACGAGGAATCCAAGACTCCATTCCTGAGGGTGAATGACCTCAGGGTTGTTACCGAAACATCGTGCAAGTGCGCGTAAATTCCAGCCACGAGTGTGAGATAGTCACCTTCGATCCGAGCCTGTGATGTTCCTTCGTCAATAGAACCCGAAAACGCCTTTAGCGAAACATCTCGATACTCGCTTCCTTCGCGAGCGATAATCGGACGGTCAATTTGAAGATCTCCTCGATCGACCAAGAGCTTGACTGGCCCCATCGACATCAGCCCCGATTCTCCTGGAACATTGACATCGCTCGTAGTGGAATTGAAATGCGACTCATGGATGGAAATCGATGGAACAACGCCAACAATCAAGGAGTCCAATTCGCGGATGAATACTCCCTGGGTTCCCTTCGCTGCCAAGACATCGACACTCGTCTCAATCGCCGAAGTTGCAAAGTCGTTTCCGTTTCGATCCTGGTTGCTCGCTCCAATGGAACCGGTTCCATTCCCGTCTTGATCCGCAACCAAAATCAATCTCTTGGCGATCACATTCAGATTTGGAGCGGTTGATGAAGCGTCGTTCATGTCAAGAACAGATCCATCGGCAAGGATCGCGACGTCTCCCGATCCCGTTGCCACGAGTCCAAGTCGAATATCCCCTGAACCTTCGGACCGCAGCATGATGTTTCCTGAATCGGTCACTAACTGACTGGCCGCTGACATAGCGATCCCGTCAATCATTGCTCCGTCGATAGCGGAGTTTTCAGCATCGACGTAAATATCACCGAAACCGGTGGTACGAATCCTTCCGCTGATCGAGATATCGTCGATGCTCTTCAAAGAAACATCTCCACCTGCCGTGGAGATATCGCCTTGCAGGATGATGTCACCACTCGTTAGCGTCTGCAGCATGACATCGCTTGCCCCCGAAGCTTTGATACCGGAAACAGTGGTGACACCGGGTAGGATTAGGAGATTTCCGGTCGATGATTGAAGTTTGATGGGGCTGGACTCGGTCGAGGTGGTTGAGAGATCTTCCAATGTCGTCGTGACTACAGCTCGAGTCGAATTAAAATTGACTCTCTCCGCGACCATTGAGACGGGACCGACCGTAAGACCGTCCGATTCTTGGATATAAATGCCTTGGCTGCTGCGCGCTGCAAGCGAGTCAACCTGGGTATCAATAGCCTGTGCGTTAGCATCTTCATTCGGATTGTTGTTATCAGGCCCTCCAATCGATCCGTCTTCGTCGCTGTCGCTATCCGCCGTGACAATCAAGTTTCTCGCCCACACATTTCGAACTTGATTCAGCGCGGAATCATTCGCATCACGAACATCACGACCAGCCTTCAGAACGACATCCGAAGTTCCACCCCCCGCATCAATTTCGCGCAACAAGATATCGCGTCCAGCCTCGATCTGAAGATCGACGCCGCGAGTGCGGAAGGTATCAACACCCGCCGCCCATCCCACATCCATGCCCGAAACAATCATGATCGAGCCTGGATCCGTCGTAACCAAACGATCCGTGATCAGAACAGTATCGGCAGAACAGAGGGTGATGTGGCCACTACCAGACGTAACGTCTGCATTAACGACTATGGTTCCAGAGGTCACTGTTTTTAGCAGAATATCTCCTGTGCCGTTGGCGGAGATTCCGGGTTGTCCCGCGACACCTGCATTGATGACAATGTTACCTGCGGCGGAAACAAGCTTGATGGGCCCATTGTTCGTGGTCGTCAGGTCTTCCAGGCCGCTACTGGTCACCGCAGTCTGTGTGGAGTTGAATCGGACTTGTTGCACCGTGATCGGATCGATGCGGTCGATGGACACGCCGTCGGACTCTTGGATGTAGATGCCGGAAGAGGCTCGGGCAGCAAGCGTGGTAACTTGGGTATCGATCGCGTTCGTGTTGGTATCGGGTGATCCATTCGTAGTATCGCTGCCGCCGATGCGGCCGCTTTCGGATCGCAGGATCACTTGATTCGATTGGACGTTGAGGGCCGTGCCGTTGGCGTCGGTGATGCTGCCTTGGGCTGTGATACTGACATTACCCGAACCCGCATTCAAGAGACCTAAAGCAGCATCGCCCTGCGATGCTTGAACTGCGATGTTGCCACCAAAAGTCGTCACTTCGGACGAAGAGTCCATCGTGATTGCAGATGCTTGCAGCAAGACAGAGCCACCGCTAGTGGTGATCTTCGAAACCGTATCGAGTTGGTTACTCCCGACGATAGTGATGTGTCCTGTGCCACTGACTACCTCTCCGTTGAGGTTGATTGACCCGGCATTTGCTTGGAGGAGGACACTGCCTGCGCCATTGGCGGATATTCCAGGTTGTGTGCTGCCTGCGCTAACCACAATGTTGCCTGTGGCGGAAACCAGTTTGATCGGGCCGTTGCTGGTCGTGGTGAGGTCTTCCAGGCCGCTACTGGTCACCGCAGTCTGTGTGGAGTTGAAGCGGACTTGTTGCACCGTAATGGGATCGATGCGGTCGATGGTGAGGCCGTCGGATTCTTGGATGTAGATGCCGGTCGAGGCTCGGGCCGCAAGCGTGGTGACTTGGGTATCGATCGCGTTGACGTTCGCATCCGGTGCTCCATTGGTGGTATCGCTACCGCCGATGCGGCCGGTTTCGGATCGCAGGATCAATTGATTCGACTGGACGTTGAGGGCCGTGCCGTTGGCATCGGTGATGCTGCCTTGGGCTGAGACGCTGACATTGCCAGTACCCGCATTCAAGAGCCCCAAAAACACATCGCCCTGCGATGCTTGAACTGCGATGTTGCCGCCAAAGGTCGCCACCTCGGCACCAGCACCCATGGAGATCGTGGCCGCTTGTAGGAGAACCGTGCCTCCCGTGGTAGAGATCCTAGTGGCCGCATCGATGTCGTTGTTGGCCACGACAGATATGTGACCAGAGCCACTGATCACATCGCCGCTCACGTCGATCGATCCAGCGATTACTTGAATTAGTACGTTCCCCGTGCCGTTGGCGGATATTCCAGGTTGATTGCTGCCTGCGCTAACCACAATGTTACCTTCGGCGGAAACAAGCTTGATCGGACCATTGCTGATGGTCGTGAGATCTTCCAAGCCACTGCTCGTGACCGCAGTCTGGGTCGAGTTGAAGCGGACTTGCTGCACCGTGATCGGATCGATGCGATCGATGGTCACGCCGTCGGATTCTTGGATGTAGATACCGGAAGAGGCTCGGGCGGCTAGCGTAGTGACTTGCGTATCGATCGCGTTCGTGTTCGTATCGGGTGCTCCATTGGTGGTATCGCTACCGCCGATACGGCCGGTTTCGGATCGTAGGATCAATTGATTTGACTGGACGTTGAGGGCCGTGCCGTTGGCATCGGTGATGTTGCCTTGGGCTGAGACGCTGACATTACCCGAACCTGCCTTCAAGAAGCCTAAAGCCACGTTGCCCTGCGATGCTTGAACTGCGATGTTACCGCCGGAGGTTGCCACCTCAGCAACCGAGCCCATGGAGATTATCGAGGCTTGCAGAAGTACGGAACCACCATTGGTGGTGATCTTCGTATCCGTATCGATCTGGTTGTTTGAAATAATGGAGACGTGGCCTGTTCCGCTGACGACATCCCCGTTGAGGTCGATCGATCCGGCTACTGCCTGAAGAAGTACGTCGCCGATGCCGTTGCCGGTTACTCCAGGTTGAGTACTACCTGCGCTAACGACGATGTTACCTGCCAAGGAAACCAGCTTGATCGGGCCGTTGTTGGTGGTGGTAAGGTCTTCCAGCCCAATGGTTGTTACTGCCGTCTGAGTGGAATTGAATCGAACTTGTTGCACCGTTATCGGATCGATACGGTCGATGGTGAGACCATCGGATTCTTGAACGTAGATGCCCGTCGATGCTCGGGCGGCTAGGGTGGTGACTTGGGTGTCGAGCGCGTTGGCGTTGATATCCGGGGTGCCGTTGGTGGTATCACTGCCGCCGATGCGACCGGTTTCCGATCGCAGGATCAACTGATTCGACTGGACGTTGAGGGCCGTGCCGTTGGCGTCGGTGATGCTGCCTTGGGCAGCGATACTAACGTTGCCAGAACCGGCGTCGAGTAAGCCAAGAGCGAAGCTACCTTGTTGAGCTTGGACGGCGATGTTGCCGCCAGAAGTTACCACTTCCGACGATGAGCCCATGGATATCGTAGCCGCTTGTAGGAGAACCGCGCCTCCCGTTGTAGAGATCCTCGAGTCCGCATCGATCTGGTTGTTTGCAATGATGGAGATATGGCCTGTTCCGCTGACGACATCTCCGGTGAGGTCGATCGATCCGGTTGCTGCTTGCAGAAGCACGTTCCCAGTGCCGTTGGCGGATATTCCAAGTTGAGTGCTGCCTGCACTAACGACAATGTTGCCTGTGGTGGAAACAAGCTTGATCGGGCCATTGTTATTGGTCGTGAGGTCTTCCAGGCCACTGCTGGTCACCGCAGTCTGTGTGGAGTTGAATCGGACTTGTTGCACCGTGATCGGATCGATGCGGTCGATGGTCACGCCGTCAGATTCCTGGATGTAGATGCCAGTCGATGCTCGGGCGGCTAACGTGGTGACCTGAGTATCGATGGCATTGACGTTCGCATCGGGTGTTCCATTGGTGGTATCGCTACCGCCGATGCGGCCCGTTTCTGATCGCAGGATCAATTGATCCGACTGGACATTGAGGTCCGTGCCGTTGGCGTCGGTGATGCTGCCTTGGGCTGAGACGCTGATATTGCCCGTGCCTGCATCGAGCAACCCTATTGCAATGTCGCCAGAGTTGGCATTCGCTGCGATGTTGCCGCCAAAAGTCGTCACTTCGGACGAAGAGTCCATCATGATTGCAGATGCTTGCAGGAGTACCGAACCACCACTGGTGGTGATCTTCGAGGCCGTATCGATCTGGTTGTTTGCAATGATGGAGACGTGGCCTGTTCCGCTGACGACATCCCCGTTGAGGTCGATCGATCCGGCACTTGCTTGGAGGAGGACACTGCCTGCGCCATTGGCGGATATCGCAGACTGACCGGCGGTGCCAGCGTTCACGACAATGTCGCCTGCAGTCGAAACGAGCTTGATGGGACCGTTAGTCGTGGTGGTAAGATCTTCCAAGCCGCTGCTGGTGACAGCGGTCTGGGTCGAGTTGAATCGGACTTGCTGCACCGTGATCGGATCGATGCGGTCGATGGTCACGCCGTCGGATTCCTGGATGTAGATGCCGGAAGAGGCTCGGGCAGCAAGCGTGGTGACTTGGGTGTCGAGCGCGTTAGCGTTGATATCCGGGGTGCCGTTGGTGGTATCGCCTCCCCCGATGCGGCCCGTTTCCGATCGCAGGATCAGCTGATTCGACTGGACGTTGAGGGCCATGCCGTTGGAGTCGGTGATGCTGCCTTGTGCGGAGATACTGACGTTGCCGGCTCCGGCATTAAGAAAGCCCAGAGCAATGTCGCCGGAGTTGGCGTTCGCTGCGATGTTGCCATCGGAGGTCGACACCTCGGACGAGTGACCCATCGAGATCCTGGAGGCCTGGAGTAGTACGGAGCCTCCAGTCGTCGAGATCTTCGAAGCGGCGTCGATCTCGCTACTTGCGATAACGGAGACGTGGCCGGTTCCGCTGACTACGTCGCCGTTTAAGTCGATCGATCCGGCTGTTGTTTGCAGAAGCACATTCCCAGTGGCGTTGGCGGATACTCCAGGTTGAGTGCTACCAGCGTTGACGACGATGTTACCTTCAGAGGAGACCAGCTTGATCGGGCCATTGCTATTGGTAGATAGGTCTTCAAGGCCGCTGCTGGTGATGACGGTCTGGGTGGAATTGAATCGAACTTGCTGCACCGTGATGGGATCGATGCGGTTGATGGTGAGGCCATCGGATTCTTGGATGTAGATGCCGGAAGAGGCTCGGGCCGCTAACGTGGTGACCTGAGTATCGATGGCGTTGACGTTGGTATCGGGTGCTCCATTGGTGGTATCGCTACCGCCGATGCGGCCCGTATCGGATTGCAGGATCAGCTGATTCGACTGGACGTTGAGGGCCGTGCCGTTGGCGTCGGTGATGTTGCCTTGGGCCGAGACACTGACATTACCCAAACCCGCATTCAAGAGACCTAAAGCCACGTTGCCCTGCGATGCTTGCAGCGCGATGTTGCCGCCAAAGGTCGCCACCTCAGCACCAGGACCCATGGAGATCGTGGCCGCTTGAAGGAGAACCGTGCCTCCCGTGGTGGTGATCGTCGACGCGGCGTTGATCTCGCTATTGGCCACGACAGAGATGTGGCCAGTGCCACTGATCACATCGCCGTTCAAGTCGATCGATCCGGCTGCTGCTTGCAGGAGTACGTTCCCCGTGCCGTTGGCGGAGATTCCCGGTTGTCCCGCGACGCCTGCGTTGACGACAATATCGCCTGCCAAAGAAACAAGTTTGATGGGACCTTCCGAGGTTGTCGTTAATCCGGAAAGTGTGGGACTGGTCACCTGCGACGTGGTGCCGTTGATGAAGGGGCGTGTGATGGAAATTGGATCGACGGTACCGACATGCAAACCGTCTTGTTCGTGCACGTAAGCACCTGTCGCAGATCGAGCCGCGATGCGTTGCACTTGCGTTTCCAATGCATTGCGATTGGCCTCGGGATTCGAATTCAGTGTGTCCGAGTCGCCGATCCGACCTGTGGTTGCCTCGAGTTGCAATTGGTTGGCGATGACATTCAAGCCTGCGTTATTGTTGTCGACAATGGATCTATTTGCTGCGATGAAGGCGTTTCCGAGTCCCGCATCGACGAGAGACAGGTCAATCGAATCGCTCGAGCTGACGACGTGAACGTTCCCGCCTCCCGAGGTGATCTTGGCATCGGACTGCATTGCGATCTTTCCAACCGCATTGAGCTCGATCGAACCGCCCCCGGTTCCAATGTCTGCCAATTGGATGATAGATCCAGCCGAGCGGATCGAGATATTTCCTGCATCCGTCGCGACGTCTCCGTCGAGTTGAATCGATCCGGATCCGAATGTTTGAAGGAGGACACCTCCGGTTCCATCAGCATCAATCGCTGGATTCCCTGAACCCCCTTGCTCGACAACGAGGTCCCCTGCCAGTAGTTGCACGAGAATGGGGCCACTGTCCGTAGTAATCAAATCCTCGAGTGGTTGATCCGCAACCTTGGACGTCGAAGAATTGAAATGGACCCTATCGACTTCAATTTCGCCAACCTCACCAATTGTCAGTCCGTTCACTTCTTGAACAAAAATTCCGAGACCTGCAGCAGCTGCAAGCCGATTCACGTCGGTATTCAAGGCCGCTCGGCTTGTATCAGGATTTGATACAAACGTGTCCAAATTTCCGAGTCGCCCGGTTAAGGCGACCATACGGAGTTCGTCGGCGCGGATGTTCAATGCGGTTCCATTGCGGTCGGTAATGGAACTTCGCACCGTTAAGCTGACGTCACCCGTTCCGGCGTCGATGCGTCCTATCTGGATGGAGCCACTAAAGATGCGAACGTTTCCTCCCGTCGTTTCGATGGCGGCGGGCCGCTCCATCGTGACATGAAACACAGCGTTTATATCGACGGTGCCGCCCTGCGTGCGAAGCGTCGAGGACATCAACACGCGGTCGTCCGCATCGATGGACAGGTTTCGTCCGGAGACGACATCTTGATTCAGGACAACATTTCCCGAATCGAGTGTCTGCAGCAGAATATCGCCGTTTTGAGCGATGATTTGGGTGTCGACTACGAGGTCACCATTCACACTCTGGATCTTGATGGGGCCTTCGGGGGATGTGATCGTGGTCGGGGAGCCTGTTCCTGGCGCGAAGTCTTCGACCGAAATCAATGTGACTCCGTCGACCTCGCGAACGTAAGCTCCGTTGCTGGTTTGGATCGCCAACTCGTTGACTTGCGTGTCGATGGCGTTTCGGTTGGTATTTCGATCAAGTTGCAGCGGATCTGCAGTTCCGATCCCTCCACGTCCATCGAGATTATTGTCCGCGATCAAAACGAGTCGGTCCGCAACCACGTTGACTGAGGATGAGGTGGATAGAGCGTTACTGTCCAGGATGGAACCCTCACTCACGACAGCCACCTCGGAGCCTTTGGCGTCGATCGCACTTAGGTAGACGTTCCCTTCGTTGAACGCCACGACAAACACACCGCCATTATCAACGGTCACTTTCGTCCCTGTGGCCATGATGACACCGTCCATCCCGGCACCATCCGCGATCAGGTTATCTGCAAACAGCTCGATGAAGGCTCCGGTCCCGGCTTGCACATCGCTCTGGATGTTCAGGTCGTCACTGGCCCATAGGGTAACGGAGCCTTGCGTTGCAGACACTTTTGCGCGCTGGTCGATGTCTCCCGGACTTGAGTTGGTGCGAATGAGAATGTTGCCAGCATCGCTGCGAACGGAGTCGAGGATCAAGAAGTTGCCGCTGGCTCCTTGAACATTGAGGTCGTCGACGGTTGCCAACGCCAAGCCGTCACTGTTGAGATCCTCAAACGTCGGATTGCCCGATACATCCAGAAGGAGCGATCCTCCCGTCTGAGCATCGATCGAATCCGCCAGGACGGCGATCGATTCGGATTGCCTCGATATGAACAGAAGTCGATCGGCATAAAGATCGATCGATCCGTCGGCAGCCGAGATATCATGCCCCTGGATGCGTAGATCGCCAACTGCGCTGAACGTATTTGGTAAAAACAGCGTGCCACTGCCGTTACCGTCCACATCAGCGATCAACGCGAGATTGTCCCTTCCTGAGAGCAACGAAGTAGGAATCGCTCCAGCATGTATATCGACCGCCGATTGAATCCAAAGAGAGTGGGTGGCAACCGTTACTTCGTTGACATCTCCGATGTTTAATGCGATCAAGCCGTTTACGGCAGAGGCTTCGTAATTGCCGATGGAAGAGACATCCAATGGATTCGTACGATTGGGAGCAACGTCCGCGAGGAAGATATCGTTGACATTCGATCCGATGCTCCCGCCGCTGCTTATAAGGGATACGTTTCCTTGAGATTGAATGTCGATGTCGTCCGTTGCATCGTCTCCGTCAAGAATGTTGCCGGTGGCATCGATTCTCACATCGCCGTCGGCACGGACTGAGGTGATTCGAACATCGCCGCTGGTTGCATCGAAAGCGATGGTGCCCGTTGAGGCGATCTCGGAGCCCGTTTGCATGTTGACAGATCCGCTGGAAAGCAGGTCTACATGGTCACCGCTACTGCCGAGGACCAAGTTCATGTCGGAGTCTTCGTGGATGGCAACGTCGCCGGTTGCATTGAATTGCAGACTCCCAAAATGGATCGAATCATTCGACAGGGTCCCGACATCGATCACGTGGGCACTCAGCGAGGCAACGCCTGTGACGCTCCATAGTGCGTTAGCGCCCGTCGTGATTTGACCCGACGATCCTGTTGCAAGGAGTGTGAGGTTTTGGCCGAACTCGAGCTGGTTACCGGATGCAACGGACTCGATAGCGATCGAATGGGAAGCCGAAACGGAGCTGTCGTTTTCGATGGACGCTCGAGTCTGGAAGAGGACCGATTCCAGGTTTTGTATGGAGAGTGACTTCAGGTTGTATAAAACGGGTGAGTTCGATGCGGCCGGATCGACCCATTGGAAGACACCGACACTGCCGAGTCCGATGCCCCGAACGGTCAATTCGCGAAGATCCGACTTGAGGCCACCCACTTCCGTCAGTGGGTCAAAGATGCTGTCTGCGTTCTCGTCGAGGAAGAACCTGTCCGCATCCACATCTTGTTGCCGCAGGGCTGCATGGGTGTTCCCCCCGGCAGTGATGTCGACTTGCAGGAGCCCCGTCACGGCATCAAAGGCTCCGTTGACCGTCAGGACTCTTCGAGCTTCAAGCCTTTGAAAGCAATGCGAGATCTCTGCAATCAATGCCCGTCGGCGCAATCGTTTAGAGTGAAGCGTTAGGGAGCGTCGAAGCTTCCGAACCACGTTTCCCGCGAACTTTCGTATCATTGGAAGACCAGGCGTGGCTGGGACTTTGAATTCTGGGCGAGCGGATGCAAATCCCCTCTAAATTTTGAGACTTCTGCCAGTGTAATCCGATGAAGTAATAAGTAGTAGAGTTTTGAGCTGAAAACCCTTGCTGGAGAATGTAAGATAGAAGGGTTGGCTTATGCCAAAGTTCCGACCATTGCGAGTTATTCATGATCTGCGTTCTAGACATCCTACAGGGACCAGCGGCAGGTAAGCGGATCCATTTGAGGGAGCATCAATGCATGGAGATTGGCCGAACCGCCTCGGCCGATTTTTCGATCCCTTCGGATTCCCACCTATCGCGCAGGCACTTCCTGCTCGATTCAACGACGACAACCGTGCGCATTCGAGACGTAGGAAGTTCCAACGGAACCTTCGTCAACGACCACCGAATCACGGTCGCCGAGCTGAAGGATGGAGATACGATTCGCGCTGGGATCTCGACGTTTCAGGTCACCTTCCGCGACGAGAGCGACCACCTTGAAGAGTCTAACAGCGAGCTCGTCCCATCGTCCTCGAACGACGAACCGACGGATCTGCTCGACATCAAAACGACTCGTCGGTCCGTGGACTTTCCCAATTACGGGGGGGAGTAGTCTCGATCGCTTCAATCCAGACGAAGGCGATCCGTGACTTGCTCGTAAATCCACTGGCTCACGGTTTTCCCTGGTAGGACGAATTGAACGGTAACTTTGGCTCCGAGATAACCTGGGTTCCTTCGTTCTTCGAAGTGCAAAGTGACGAGTCGGGACGGCGATTCGGGCTTCAGCGACCCATTTGCGTCGCGTAGGGCTGCTACCTGACTGTCACCCATGAGCTCTTCCGGAACAACTTCGACAGGTGCGCTTCCGATTTGAACGACGTGCGTTGGCAGCCGCTCTTCGGTTCGTGAATCCGACACCACATAGGCTGGCATCCCTGGAGCTAGGAGCCGTGCCTCTCTTTCGGTAACGAGAGCTTGAATGCAAGCAGCATCCTCTTGGGGTACGAACCATCCCATCGGCTGTCCTCGTTCGATACGCAGTCCCAAGTGTTCGGGTTGAATGACGTGTTCTTGCCTGACGGGGATGACGCCATCTCGATAGGGCTGAGGGACGATCGTTGCCGTTGGCAAAAAGCGGCCTCTTGTGGGTGCACGAAAGACTAGCTTGTCACGTTCGGTATTGAGAATCTCCAGCTTGGCCTTCCGTTCGTTTCTCAACTCGATCAGGGAAGGAAGCTCGAAGGCGCTCGTTTCATCGACCGCCTGGGATGAGTTGAGCAGCGCGATGCGTCGCTCGGCCAATTCCAACTCCTGTCGAGCTTTCAACCATTGCCAGCTTTTTTCCGTAGACTCTAACTCGAAGACGACTTCTCCTGCATCGTATGTCCTTTCAAAGGACCAGTTCATTTCACGAATGATCCCTTCATCAGCTGCATAGATCGATTGTCCGAATTGCGTATCGATAAATCCTCGTGAATGAACAGACCGAGGAATTGGAATCGCTGCTAGGAGATAGGCTATTATTCCCAGGACCAGCAGCAGGATTGCTACACGTCCAAACCGCACTGGAGTACTCGCAAACATCTCGGTTTGAAGCGAGCTTGCAGATCGTCCGATCATAAATATCAAGCCAACGCACATCGTTATCAAGATGAACCAAACCAACAAACCTAGCCCTAGCGGGACGAAGGTATTCCAAAGGAATATGGCTAGCAGGACGATCACCACCATGCGATAAACGCCAGAAACCAGGGCAAAGAGTGCGAGTTGCCAAATAGGCTTATCGAATCGTTCCGGCTGCGGCGCTTTGCCACCCAGGGCACGGATGAAACAATCCCACAAAGCATTGCGGCTCTGCACCGCTAGATTGGGTACGCCCCAAAGATCCGAGAGGATGTAGTAACCGTCGTAACGAAAGCATGGATTTCCATTGATCAGTAAAGTGCCGATGGTGCATGTTAGAAACGCAACGGCCCCCAGTGTCTGCCAAAGTCCAGGCTGCGTGTTCAAAAAGACAATCCCACCTAGCATGGCGATCCAAAGCTCGACGTACATGCCCGCCGCCGCGATCGCTGCTCGTTGCCATCTCGATGGAAGTTTCCAAGCTTGCGTTGTGTCACAGTACCAACACGGCGTAAAACACAGCAACAACAACCCCACCTCGCTGCATTCCGATCTCCAGCGTACTGTTGCAAGGTAGTGACCTAGCTCGTGCAACGACTTTATCGCAATCCAGAGAACGATCAGAACCCACCATCGATCCCCTTGCAGCCGTGCGACGTCATAGAAGATCTGTTCTGGGTGAGCAAGAATCTTCGCCAGGAGAAGTACCATGACGACGATAAAGCCAACCGTTCCCAACATGGCCATGGCTGGGGAAAAGAACCGTTGAGAAAGTCCATCCACGAAACGCATCCAGGCTTCGCCTGCTGAACCCCATGCATGCACTAAACGGGTGGGATGAAGCAAAGGGATACGGATCGCGAGAGGATTTGCCAATGCTGATTGGAACATGTTCGCACGGTGGGAAGGTGACCGATGCCCGATCAGCGGATGGTTGAGTGATGGCAACAGCAACTCTGATTGCGCCAGCCGAAACACCAAAGCTTCGACCCATGTTCGAGACAAATTTTTTCGGTTGGTGATCCGATGCAGCTCTCGGACGATATCCTCCGCAGTTCTTTTTCCATCCAGCATGGTCGCAACGCTTCGTTCCAGCATGCTAAAGTAGAAGAACGCGTTTGAGATAGGATCGTAAGCAACCCATCTGCCCGAGTCCGGATGAGCGATCCATTCGATATCCGGGCGTATTCTGCCGATCGGAGTATCCTTCGTTGCGAGAGTGGAAAGCCCGGTCATGGTGTAACGTGAAGCGTAACAGTAGGCCTTAGCCCTGGCCTTAGGTCCCCTTGACGGTTGTCCACCTCCAGAAATACCCGAACCTGGCCATTGACCGGATTTGCTTCAGGGCTGATGAACACCAATTCCGCCGTCTTTTCGATCGATTGCCCAGCGACCCCGACCGTGACCTTTGCTGTCTTGCCAAGGAGTTCCTTCGTCGCATCGGTGGCTAACAAAAAGCCCTCGATTCTGAGCCGATCGATTTCGACGAGCCGAACCACTGTTACCCCCGGTTCAACCCACTCACCGACGCGCTTTTCGACAGCGACTACCAAACCATGACACGGGGCGATAACTCGATGCCTCTGAAGCAACTCTTCGTGAACCTTGAGCTCAGCTTCCGCGAGCAATGCCTCTAGTCGC
Source organism: Pirellula sp. (assembly GCA_025459275.1). Classification (GTDB taxonomy): domain Bacteria; phylum Planctomycetota; class Planctomycetia; order Pirellulales; family Pirellulaceae; genus JBKCUI01. Next base: position 2,147 of record JALOQW010000036.1, on the reverse strand, counting down.
CCAAGGTCCCGTTGGTAGGCGGCTCTCGCAGTCTCGAGCACCGAACGATCCAGGATCAATTTGAGCCGATCCATCTCGCTTGGAGGGTATACATTGCTGACCTTTTGATTGGCATCGATGGCACGTTGGTATTCGTTTGCTGCGACCGCCTGACTTTTGACGGCGACTTGTTCATCGATATCGTTCTCCGATTTCTTGCGAGCGAGCTCCAATGCGATTCGAGAGCGATCCATCTGGGTGCGCACGGCCGCATCGCGAACGAAGGCCAGTTCTTGTCCGGGAACCACGCGCGATCCTTCTTTGATTTCGATTCGGTCGATAAGCCCAGAGACTTGTGCAGCCAGCGATGTAGCCTCGATCGTCTTGAGAATAGCCCCCTCGATCGTCAACACCCGATCATTCTCAGGATGCCTCGTTTCCACCGACTCTTGGGCATAAGCCATGCTCAGGCTTGAAAGAAACATGGCCAGGAGAAACGCTGTAAGGACGGGTCCCAATCTCTTCATCACTTTGAATACTCCGAGGAGGTTTGGATCGGATTGACGATGGGGAAACGTTTCTGAACAAACTCGACGAGTGGTCGAGACCAAACGAACCAAAGCGGCTGCGAGCCACAGTTGAAGCGAACGCGAGCAACGGCACCCATACGAGCCTTCATCGCATCGTCCCGCTGAACCGAGGCTACTACCGTTCGGTAACTACCAGAACCTGGAAGATTCTCAATGGTATACGCCATGTGGGTCACCTTTGCATGAAATCGCTGATCGGGAATACTGTCGAGTACATAGTCAATCCGATGTTCCCCTTGCTCTTGGTAATACCGATCCACGTAAGCTACGTCGCGATCGGCCACCTGGATGCGTAGTTGCCAATCCCCTTCGAGATCTGCTACTTCGAACAAAGGATCACCCCGCCTCATGGGTCGATTTTCCAACTCCTGTTTGGCTCGAGGCGCAACCACCACTCCGGCGATTGGCGAAGCGAGCATCAATCGATCTTGTTCGAGTCGCAGGAATTGCAACCTTTCTTTGAGGTGACTCTCCTGTGTCTCAAGAACCAGTAACTCCGTGGCCAGCCGTGTTTGCGTCGAAGGACTTTCTTGAGCGTTACTTTCCGATTGGTTGATCGCGATCGCAAGCCCCTTTCGCTTCTCTGCCAACGCTTGCATCTCGCCAATGGTGGTTTCGATCTGTAGGTCGAGCGAGGGAGCTCGCAGTTTCGCCAACGGATCTCCTGCTTTGACCAGATCACCATCATCGACCATCAATTCGGTCAGTACGCCATCGGCGGTTGCATGAACGTATCGCCGCGTGGAAGGCTCCAGGACTGCATCCGCTTCGATCGTCATCGGATAGGGGAGCGTCAGGCCCACCAAGCCCAAAGCGATTACCCCCACAATCGACCAGCGTCTTAAGCGTCGCCCTGTCCACCAGCGCGTCGATCGGGAATTACCCTTGGCTTTATCCCGAATCCTCTCTGGGACATTGAGCCACCGCAGCTGCTGTCGATAGATGTTTTGAAAAGGTGCCATCTGAGAACCGAACATGGGTAGATTGCGACTTGCCGATTCACGATTCGGCCACTCGATGAGCAACCACAAGTCTGAAGCCCATGGTAGCGCGAGATAACACGCGAACAGACCTTCTTGATCATGGACTTTATCGACTCCGGCGAGGTAGGGTCGGTTCTCTTTTGCAATGTGATGGATGGTTCCGGCGATCGCGCGCAATGTATCGGACGTTGGATCGAGATTGCTCGTGCTGCTGCAAGCATGGACGCTGGCATCTTCCCGTGAACGATCTCCAAGCTGAACCAGCGATACGCGAGCCGCATCGCACAGCACCAAGGCCACTTTGACCATCGATTGCTTCAGTGCTTCATGAGTCGGTGCATTCACCAACGCTTGAATACCATCCTCCAATTGACTCCATGCTCGGCGTTGGTTTCGATGCCGCTGGAACATCTCGCGTTGCGCGCCGACCTCTGCAAAGGCGTGCGCGATGACTTGACTATGGCCCAACTCGTGCGGGGTCCAAATCGCATCGGATCCAATCCAAAGATAGGCGGAACTCGTCTGGTCGGGCTCCAGGGGCACCGCGAGCCAAGCACCCGATCCGCGTTCTCCTGACAACTTCTCCGGAAAATTC